>WQZZ01000001.1 GCA_009780485.1 Defluviitaleaceae bacterium
CAAAAGCTCCCTAATTTAGTCATACCAGTAGACTGAATACAATCATGGAACTTAGACCTGCAACAAATGCACCAATGGCGGCAGTAATAATGGAACTACGCAACACTTTTCTGGTTATAGACTTTTCCTCGTCGCTCATAAGCACAATGCCTTTTTCTTTACGCATTTTGTCCATGGACTTGATGTCGCTTTTGATGGAAAGGATGCTTTGTACAAAGCCCCACACAGCCAACACCGACATGCTAAATAGACCAGCTACGTTTTCCCGAAAAAATTCAGCCATTTCCTTATCCTCACAGAGTTATGCGTTGTGCTATATAATCCTTTAGGTCTGCGATTGGCACACGCTCCTGTTCCATGCTGTCACGGAAGCGAATGGTCACGGCATGGTCGGCAGGTTTTTCCTCATCGCCAACGGTTTCAAAGTCGACAGTGATGCAGAAGGGCGTGCCAATTTCATCGAAACGGCGGTAGCGTTTACCAATGCTACCTGTGTCATCATAGTCGCAGGTGAAGTGTTTGGACAGGTCTGTGTAAATTTCGTTTGCTTTGTCCCCAAGTTTTTTGGATAGTGGCAAAACAGCAACTTTTACAGGAGCAATTGCAGGGTGAAAGCGGAGGACAGTGCGTACATCGCCTTCGGCAATTTCTTCTTCGTCATATGCCTCACAAAGCAAAGCAAGTGCTAAGCGGTCAGCCCCAAGGGATGGCTCGATAACATATGGGATATATTTGTCGCCCTTTTCGGGTTCGCTGTATGTCATGTCTTGCCCGCTATGGTCTTGATGGGCTTTTAGGTCAAAGTCTGTGCGGTTTGCAATGCCCCAAAGCTCTCCCCAACCGAATGGGAATAAAAATTCGATGTCGGTGGTGTTTTTGCTGTAATGGGAGAGTTGCTCTTTACTGTGTTCTGCAAACTTCATGCTTTCTGGTTTCATACCAAGGTCTAGCAGGAATTTTTTGCAATATTCCAGCCAGAAGTCAAACCATTCATCATCCGTGCCTGGTTTGCAGAAAAATTCCAGCTCCATTTGCTCAAATTCACGGGTACGGAAGGTCAGCCCCTGTGGCGTAATCTCGTTTCTAAAGGCTTTGCCCACCTGTGCAATACCAAATGGGATTTTTTTGCGGGTTGTCCTTGCCACATTTTTGAAGTTGACAAAAATACCCTGTGCAGTTTCTGGGCGAAGATAGACAACGCTGGTGCTGTCCGCTACAACCCCTGCATGGGTTTTGAACATTAGCTCAAATTCACGTATATCAGTGAAATTATGCGACCCACAAGACGGACAAGGCACTTTGAACTCGTCCACAAAGGCTTTTAGCTGTTCTTTTGTTTTGCCATCAGCTGTGCCTTCCATGCCTTTTTTCTCCATGTAATCGTCAATAATTTTGTCGGCACGAAAACGCTCTTTACAATCCTTGCAGTCCATCAATGGGTCAGAAAAACCACCCACGTGTCCGCTGGCTTCCCAAACCTTGCTATTCATTAAAATAGAAGCGTCCAGACCCACGTTATAAGGGCTTTCCTGTACAAACTTTTTCCACCAAGCCTGTTTGATGTTATTCTTAAGTTCTACACCCAATGGACCATAATCCCAAGTGGACTGCAAGCCACCGTAAATTTCGCTGCCAGGGAACAGAAAACCCCTGCCTTTCGCTAGTGCTGCAATCTTTTCCATTGTTTTCATTTTATCCACTCCTAAATATTCTTCCAAATCTTGCTTTTGTCAAAGCCGTTACCAAGACAGCAACTAGGATTGTGTTAATGATAAGCTCCGCAAGTCCGTTGGTTGTGGCAACGCCGAATAGTGTAAAGCCAACCAACCCAAATGCGTCCGTTTGAAAGGACAGGGAAGGAGACATTAATGTACCGCCATCGCTGGCTAAGGGTGCGGCGTAAAACAAATATACGCTTCCAAGTACAAAAAACGTGTTGGCAATGGAGCCGATAGCCCCAGAAATCCCCGCCATTACGGTGATTTTTGCTCCCTTGGTATCTTTTGCAATTTTAACCATGGCATTAAACACAACCCACACGGTAATAGCTACCAAAATACGGGGTATCATGGACACCAGCGGGTTCATAAAAAACGGTGCCATCATAGTTGGGATTATAAACGCCCTAATTAATGACGCAGCCCCCGCCACAATTGCCACAGCCACCCCTGGCCAAAAGCCCAGCATAATAGCCGCTACCATTACAGGCAAAAATGCAATGGAAGCCGCCGCAGGCATCAAAGGTAATGCCAGCGTCCCCACGAAAGGAAAGCTCATTACCACAGCAATCCCGCTTAAAATGGCGGTTGCTACCAGTTTTCTGGTTTTTTCGTTCATGTTGTAAAGCCCTCCTTAAATAATTTGTGAATTCCAGTATACACCATGGGTAGACTAATTTCAAGATAAATTTTGGTGTGTAGGGGGTGGCACACAAAAACTTATTTGCATTTACCTAAAAAGCCTGTTATACTAATCCCCAAGAAGTCGAGGAATTACAACCAACCTAACCCCACACCTCCGAAAAAGGCAAAGCGAAAGAGCCAAGAAGCAAGCAGATAGGCGAATTATTAGCAAGAATCAAACTAACTGAAAAATGGGCTTCCGCACTCGAAAACAAGATATTGGAAGCCCATTAACGTCGATTTAACCAACAAAATAAATCATTTGGTCTATAGCCGCCTCATTGCACTCAACCGCTCCATTTCCGCAACATCAAAGCCATCTATTACTTTTTGCAACTTTTCAAGCATTTTAGGTTTGTCATCGGGGATTTGACCCGTTATGTCCAAGAGGTTTGAGCCATGAACGGAAACCAATTCTGTTGTGGTTTCAAGGCTCTCTACAAACAGTTTCAGTTCTTGTAACTTTTCTAGTTCGTCAGCTTCAACAAACTCTCCATTTTGCAATTCAGCAAAGAGTGGCGTTTCTGGAAAAACCATAAGGTTCATTGCCCAAATGACATCTGGCTTTACTTGATTGAAAAATCTAGCGGTTTCAAGTGCATTTCGCTCACCATTTCCTTTCCCAGCGGCACCAAGTATATAGGCAGTCATATATTTAATTCCTGCTTCGTCTAATTTCTTGAGCTGCTCCACCGCTTGTGCCGAGGTATAACCTTTGTTTTGGGTAATCAAAGTAGCATCGTCACCCGTTTCAAGACCGACATAAAGGTAGTTTATGCCCAAAGTGTTGAGGATTTTAAGTTCTTCAACAGATTTTGAAATAATGTTTTGTATGCGTGAGTACATTGTAATGGTCTGCATACCAGGAAAATACTGCCTAATTTTTATGGCTATACTTTTTAGCTTGTCAAAACTAAGCACGAAAGCATCCCCACCCAATAAAAACAGTCTGTTTGTGTACGGTTTATGGGATTGTATTTCCAATAAATCTTCTTCAATTTCAGACATGGGTGAAATCTTGAACTTCGTGCCAAGAAACGTGTTGCAAAACTTACATTTACTATGCGAGCACCCTTTTGTTACTTGAAGTAAGATGGTGTTTGCTTCTGGGGGTGGTCTAAAAATTGGTCCATCGTAGTGCATGGTAAAAACTCCTTTCGCCAAAAAATTGACTATTGATTTGTTGTATACAAGTATGCTATCATATACACATATATTAAACAAGTACGCAGTTTTATGATAGTTACTATCATATGTGGTACTGTATAGATGGAGGCTATTTGATGGAGCAAGACAATGAAAAAACATACGAATATGATTCATGCCCATTGTATTTCATCCAAAAGGCTTTATGCGGTAAATGGAAATTGGTTTTATTATGGTCTTTGCAAGAAACGAAAAGATTTAACGAGCTACACAGGCTTTTTCCTAACATCACACAGGCAATGCTAACTAAGCAGCTAAGGGAGTTAGAAAATTCTGGTTTTATCCATCGTGAGGTGTACAAGGAAATTCCGCCAAAAGTGGAATACTCGCTAACTGATATGGGGATTGCATTTCTTCCGCTTCTCAAAGACATACGAGATTGGGGAGAGGCTAATTATGATTTGTTAAAAAATCACTAGAATACTCTGAAAGGTGGAAAATAAAAACTTATTTGCATTTGTTTGCAAAGCCTGTTATACTAATCCCCAAGGAGTTGATTTATTAAATGAATGGTTATAAACTGTTGTACAAAAGGGCGTTGCCCCATATGGATGGGGAAGGTTTTGTTTACGAACATAAATCTGGGGCGAAAGTTATGCACATTAAAAACGGGGATAACAACAAGGTGTTTTCTGTCACGTTTAGGACACCGCCAACAGATGATACGGGAATTGCCCATATTATGGAACACGCCGTGCTTAACGGCAGTCAGAAATACCCGCTAAAAGACCCTTTTATGCAACTTGCCAACGGCTCTTTGTACACCTTTTTGAACGCATTTACCTATCCAGACAAGACCATGTATCCCGTGGCAAGCACCAATGACACGGATTTTATGAATTTGATGGATGTGTATTTGGATGCGGTGTTTTTTCCGATGATTTATGAACGCCCAACCACCCTTGCACAAGAGGGGTGGCATTATCAGCTTGAAGATGGGGAATTAAAATATAACGGGATTGTATATAACGAGATGAAAGGGGCGTTAAGCGACCCTTATCGTTTGTTAAGCAATGTGGTGGGGCGGGAAATGCACCCAAAGTCCTGCCTTCGCCATGAAAGCGGTGGCAACCCCGAAGCTATACCAAACATAACCAATGATGATTTTATAGACTTTCATAAAAAATATTATCGCCCAGAAAATGCTTTGATTTATTTTTATGGCGATATGGACATTGAAGTTTGCTTCCAAAAGATGGCAGACAGCTATTTGTCTAAGTTTGAACCCACTGGCGAGATTGTGGAGATTACCCCAGAACCACCTCTCGGCAAGACGATTTATACCACAGGGGAATACTCTGTCACCGAAGGGGATGACTTAAACGACAATTACATGATTGCAAGTTATCTGTTACCCCACAGCACCCCGCCAATTGATGTGGTGGCTTTGAAGGTGCTTAATTATATATTACTCGCCACCCCAGCATCCCCTCTGTATAAGGCAATGGCGGAAGCCGAGCTTGGCGAGGACATCTCTGGCTCTATGTCCAAAGACGTGATACACCCTTATTGGGGCATTACCCTAAAAAATGCCACACTTAGCTGTGAGGGGCTGGACAAGTTCCTTGAAAACTTCTTAACGGAGCTGTGCGACAAAGGTTTGAGCAAAGATTTTGTAATGGCTTGTCTTAACTTTTTAGAGTTTCAAGCCAAAGAGGAAGATTTTGGGTCAAGCACACCAAAGGGGCTTGTTTACAATTTGCGAAGCATGGCAAGCTGGCTGTATGGAGATGACCCGTTTGAGCCGTTAATGGGTATTGACCACTTAGAAAAAGTTCGTAATGCCAGCCAAGATGGAGGCTTTTTCGAGGGGCTTATACGTAAATATTTACTGGATAACAAACACAAGGGCTTTGCACAACTTAACCCTGTACTTGGGCTGGACGAGAAAAAAGAGCAAGAAGAACAGGAAAAACTTGCGACTATAAACGCTGGTTTGACAGATGCTGACAGAGAGGACATTAAGGCTAAACAACAAGCCTTAAAGGAGTTCCAAGAAACCCCTGACACCGCAGAGGTGTTGGCACTTATCCCTCGCCTTGCTGTGGCTGACATTAAAACAAAAATCGAACGTACACCCCTGCAAATACGTGATGAGGGCGGGGCTAAGGTTCTGCATAGCCCACTGGAGACCAACGGCATAATCTATACCGCTATGTTGTTTGATATGAGGACTGTCCCTGCGGACTTATTGCCTTATGTCAACATTTTGCAATATATGCTGTCCAAGGTTGCCACCAAAAACCACGACACAACCCATCTAACCCAAGAAATTAAAGGTTATTTAGGCGGTCTTGGTTTTTCTATGGACATTATAAGCAAACAAAACGGTGACTTTGTGCCAATGGCTGTTGTGTCTGCCAAGTTTTTAAGCCAAAACACCACCAAGATGTTTGACATTGTAGCGGAGATTTTGCAATATTCTGTTTTTAGTGACAAAAGTCAAGTTAAAACCTATCTACTGGAAATGCGTGCGGGCATGGAAGATTGGGTGCTTACATCTGGTTCCAGCCTTGCGGTCAGCCGTTCCATAACATATTTTGCACCAGCAGCCGCTTATCAAGATGCAGCAAATGGGCTTGGTTACTATGAAATTCTTAAAAATCTTTGCGACAACTTTGATGCAGAGTTCGAGAACCTGCAAGATAAATTACACTACACCGCATGGACAATTTACAACCGCAACCGTGTCCAGTACAGCTTGGTTTGTAATGAGGAGCTTTACGACCAATATGTAGCTGGGCTTGCAGGTTTTAACTCTATACTTGTTGGTGAGGATTTGCCAGATGCGGAACAGCCAGCCCTTGTAACTCCAAAAAACGAAGGGCTTGTCACCGCAAGCAAGGTGCAGTATTGTGCCTTGTCTGCCAATTTTGGTGCTGACGGATATGGTTATCATGGCGGATTGAAAGTTCTTGGTAATGTGCTGGACAATTATTTGTATGAGGAAATTCGGGTAAAAGGTGGCAGTTATGGATGTGGTTCTGGTTTTAACACAAGGGGCATTATGTTTATGTACAGCTACCGTGACCCAGAGCTGGAAGCCACCTATGAAATTTTCAAGAAGTCAGCGGAACATATACGCAATTTGGATTTGAGCCAGAGAGAGATGGAAAAGTTTATTATCGGGACAATTAGGGCATTTGATAGACCCGCAACTAATGCCCATAAGGGGCTTACGGCGGCGGTTAATTATCTGCAAGGTTGGACTGATGACGACAAACAAAAAGAACGTGACGAGATTTTAGCGACCGACCTAACAAAAATCAAGTCTTTTGCGGATTTGTTGGTTGATGCTGTGGCACAGGATAATATTTGTGCCGTGGGCAGTGCGACAGCGTTGGAGGGCAAGCCGATGTTTGGGAGTGTGTATAAGATTTAAGGTTGTTATATACAAGGCATGGCGGTGCTTTTTTGGGATTGGACGGTATCGTCTGCATAAATGGGACGAGCAATGCTCGCCCCTACCAGTTCGGATTGATGTGTTATATGTATTTACCGAAATTAGTATAAAAAAGGGCGACCTATTGTCGCCCTTTTATTGTTAACGCCCGCAACTTGGGCATGGTTCTCCAATTCTTTCGATTATAAGCCTGTCACCTTCAACATACACGTTTACTTTCGTGCCTTTTTCTAGGCATAGAAGGTCTCTGGCTTCTGATGGTATTACAATTCTGTTTAATTCATCGAGAATTCTTTCTTTTAGAAATTTCTTTTTGTTTTCCATGGGCATCGCTCCTTTCTTATACCCTTTTTGTCAATAAGTGCTTGACAAGAAGACCTAAGATAGGGTACAATGTCCCTTAGGTCCTGTTTGGGGTCTGACGTGGTGCTTGCCTGGTTTCATTTGCGATGGATTAGGCAAGCACCGATTTACAGTACCCCGTTGGAAGAAATATATTAGAACTGTTTCCAGTATACGACAAAATTCTGTGGATGTCAAGAGTTTTTTGCAAAAAAATATAGGGTGGGGGCTTTTGCCCTCACCCTATAATTGTTTAGTTGACAATTGGCGAATTTTGGTGTATAATCACAATTGCGTACTTGGAGGCAGGCTTTGACGCCCTTTTGGAAAGGGGGTTAGCCTATGTGGATTTGTGAAGTATTCAATCTGATATTTCTTGGCATTGTGGCATTTGTCACACTTGCCGATTACATAGACAGAAAGAAGAAAAGCAAACGCCGCCCTCCCGACAAGTGATAGCGGCGTTTTGATTAAAGTTTTATCTTAATACCCGCAAAGCCTGCCGACTGTGCGTACTGAAGGGATGTTGTGGAAGATATCCCTTCTTTTATTGTTACCATTATATCATCTTTCACCTACTTTGTCAACACAAAAGTTGACTATTGACGAAATTATGTATAGGGGATATAATTAAGGCAAGAGGATGCAGGTGATGATATGAATATATTTGAAATTATCCAGAAGAAAAAACAATCCAAACCCCTGACCCGCCAAGAAATTGATTTTATGGTGGAAGGTTTTTGTAATGGGACTGTAAGCGAGGGGCAAATGGCTGCTTTGCTTATGGCAATTTGCATAAATGGCTTTAACCGTGAGGAAACAGCGTCACTTACCCTTGCCATGGCTGGGTCTGGTGATGTGCTGGACTTTTCTGGTAGGGACTGGGTTATTGCGGACAAACATTCCACGGGGGGCGTGGGGGACAAGTTGACCTTAACTGTTGCCCCTATGTGTGCCATACTTGGTGTAAGTATGGCAAAAATGTCTGGTCGCTCGCTGGGACATACGGGCGGGACGATTGATAAGTTGGAAGCCATACCAGGTTTTAAGGTGGACTTGCCAAATGAAGTGCTTATGGACATTTTGGGGCGGGTTGGGCTTTTTATTGCAAGCCAAACCGCAAACCTTGCCCCTGCTGATAAGGTGATTTATGCCCTGCGTGATAGTACGGCAACCGTTGACAGCCCTGCCTTGATAGCTTCTAGTATTATGAGCAAGAAAATTGCGGCGGGGGCGGGGGCTATTGTGCTTGATGTTAAGGTTGGCAGTGGGGCGTTTATGAAAACGCTAGAGGAAGCTCGTAATCTTGCCCAAATTATGGTTGATATTGGTAAGGATTGCGGGCGAAAGGTGTCTGCGGTGCTTACTGCGATGGATGCACCACTTGGCAATGCCGTTGGTAATGGGGTTGAAGTGCTAGAAGCCGTAGAGGTGTTGCAAAACAAAGGTCCAGCCGACATTAGAGAGCTTAGTGTGGAGCTGACTGCCCAAATTCTTTCCCTTGCCAAAGGTGTGGAGGAAAGTGTCGCCCGCGACTTGGCAGAAGGTGTGTTACAAAATGGCTCAGCTTATGAGAAGTTTCGTCAGATGGTTGAGGAGCAAGGTGGCAACCTCGAGGGGATTACGAGCAAAGCCCCCCACAAGATAACACAGCTTAAAGCCCCACAAACAGGGCATATTGTCCAGATGTATGGGGAAATTTGTGGCATGGTGGCACATAAAACTGATGGTATTATTTTTCATAAAAAACTTGGTGATTATGTGGTGGAAGGTCAGACATTGGCCGATGTTTATTTAAGTGAATTTTCAGATGAAGATAACATCTTAGAAAGCCTTTCAAAAGCATACACCATAGCCACCGAGAAGCCACTTGCCGCACCTCTCATATACGAGATTATCAGATAGGAACAGGTTGAAGATGAAGCGTTGGATTTTAAGAGAACATGATGCAGACATTGCATTAATGACAAAGGTGCTTAAAATAACTCCTGCCCTCGCCCATGTGCTGGCAGGACGTGGCATAAGAAGCAAAAATACCGCAATTAAATACCTTGACCCCCAGCTTGCCTACCTACACCCAATGGAAGGCATGGCAGGGGTCAGCGAAGCTGTGGACATTATCAAGAAAGCCGTATCAGATGGCAAAAAAATCTGCATTTATGGGGATTATGATGTGGATGGCGTGTCTGGCACAGTTATTCTGCATAAAGCCCTGACAAAATTGGGGGCAAATGTGGATTATTACATACCTCACAGGGAGCGGGAAGGTTATGGACTTAACATACCCGCCGTGGAGGAATTGGCGAAGGATTTTCAGGTACTTATTGCCATTGACAATGGTATTGCGGGGGTTTCGGAGGTCGAACGGGCCGTAGAGCTTGGGCTAACCGTAATTATCATTGACCATCACAACCCGCAATTTGATGAAAACGGGGCGGAATTATTACCTCCAGCCCATGCCATTATAAACCCAAAGCAATCGGGTTGCCCCTACCCTTTCAAAGAAATGTCAGCGGCGGGACTTGCCTACAAATTTGCAGGCCATTTAGGGGTTGCCACAGATGAAATGCTAATTTTTACCACCATGGCAACATTTTGTGACGTGGTTGATTTGGTTGACGAAAACCGCATCCTTGCTAAGAATGGATTGCACACCCTTAATGTGCATGGCACGGAAAATGTGGGCTTGCACACCCTTGTCAAAGCTCGAAATTTGGAGTATAATGAAATTGATGATTTCGCAATGGGTTTTATAATTGGACCCTGCATCAACGCCAGCGGACGGCTGGATTCTGCTGGGATTGCGGTTGAATTGTTTTTAACACATGATGTCGGGCGGGCAAAAGAACTTGCCCAGCAATTGGTAGACTTAAATGACAAGCGCAAAGAAATGACAACCCGCTATGTTGACGAAATTATCGGTGGTTTGCCTGATGAACTTGATGATGTGCTGGTAATTTACAGTGAAGAAATCCACGAAAGCATTGCGGGCATTGTGGCAGGGCGGGTGAAGGAGCATGCCCACCACCCAGCTATCGTGTTTACGAAAGCTGGCGAGGTTGCGAAAGGCTCTGCCCGCTCCATAGAAGCATATAATGTTTTTGAAGCCATGTCTGCTAACAGCGATTTGTTTTTGCGTTTTGGGGGACATCCCATGGCGGCAGGTGCAACCATGGAAATTAGCAATGTAGACATTTTGCGGAAACGGCTTAATGACGCTTCTGGGCTTACTGCTGAGGATTTTCAACCCATTTTATACGGCGACATGGCTTTGACGCTGGAAGAAGCCATCTTCGCCCTTGCACAAGATTTGCAAGTCCTTTGTCCTTTTGGTAAAGCTAACAAAGAACCCACCTTCTTCAGCTACAACGTGACAACGGAGCGGGCAGAGGTCATTGGGCAGTCTGGACAGACATTGCGTTTGACATTTCGTTGCGAAGAAGGGCGTAAAATCAAAGCCGTGGCTTTTAAGAGCGTGGATAAATTTGCCCAGCATCTTAGCGACAATTACAGCAAAGAAGTTGCCGAGGCATTTACCACGGGCAGACTTAAAAACATGACAATCAAGATGGATATTGCCTATAACCTGAGGATAAACACATGGCAAGGCAATTCCAGTCTGCAACTGCATATCTTGGATTTCAAACACCCCGCACCACGGTAGGGGCGAGCATTGCTCGTCCCAGTCCGATAAACGATGCCACATATCCGTGGCAAATAAGGAGAAGAAATGAGATTAGACGACTTATTTTGTAATATGAGAGCTGGCATGATTTATGAAAGCCTAGATTTACAAAAACTAATAACGGAGGTAGGTGCTAAGCGTTTAGTTGAAGCAATGCTAGACAATATTGGCAACACCAATTCACTAATAAGAGAAAATATTCTCGGCATCAACTATCGACTTGCTGTTGAAGGACTTTTAGAACACAAAGATTACATTGATATACTAAACACCTGCTTAGGAATGGACTATTTGTTCAAAAACATCAACGACCCAGACTGCGATGACGCAGTGTTTTGCCGTGCATACGCTTCGCTTGCCATTGGTTGGATTGTACACGCAGATGCAAAAATGGAATTTTTATCGGAAAGCCAGTACAAGCAAGCATTGGAAACCACCATCCTATATATGATGCAAGAAACCGACCGCAAGGGCTATGTCTTAGGTAAAGGTTGGGTACACGCAATTGCACATGGTGCAACCATGCTTCGAGAAATGATAAACCATCCCAAATTCCCTATGGAATATGCCGAAAAAATTCTGGATTGCATTAAGTTCCACATTGCATCACAGCACCCTTTCACGGATGGGGAGGAGCATAGATTTGCAAGTCTCGTTTTAATATTAATGGACAAAGGCATCACCGAACAGCAAACCAAAGACTGGATGGGTAATTTAGCACCAAAAATAAAGGCGGCTCATTTTACGGATGAACACGCAAGCGAAATACGGTTATGGCGTAATGTGGAGTATTTTTTGCGGTCGCTTGTTAGCGTGCTTGCTGTCGACACTAGGCACGACAGTCTTATGAGAGATACAGCCCAATATGTATCAAAAATATGGTCGATAGCCCAGTCAAATGATTAGGGGTAATCAGTATATGAGGAGGAAGGAATTATGAAAAGAAAAATTTTAGGAACATTATTGGCTCTATGTGGTTTGGTATTAGTTGCTTGCAATGGAGAACAACAAGTGGACGATACCCGCCCATATCAAGGTCAAGAAACCACTGACACTAATCAACAACAAACAACCGAATATCCAGAAACTTTGGAAATCAGTATCAACATTGCGGACGATGCCATTTTGGCAGGCTTTAACCAACAACACCGCTACAATTACAGCAACTGGGAAAGTGTAACCATTGCAATCTGGGCAAACCAGCCAATGCGTAACCTTGCCGTTGTAAGTCTGTCCAGCCATTGGGATGAAGAACGCCAGCAGCTGCTTTACTCCCCCACAGCACGGCGTGGTGAAACACCCATGCTTGCCGTAGGTGACGGTTTTGTCATAAAAAATTACGTGGGTGCTGGCACGCTTCCTGTTAGCGGAATTGCTTTTACCGACATTAACGGCAACATCCGCCATTTTGCCATGCAGGAAAACAACGCATACCCCAACCACGGCGGTATGTATGTAATATGGGAAATTGAAGTGATTGATTGGCAGCAGGCAGCGGACACACTTATAAACAGCATGGACAGCATCTTCACAGAGGTTTTGTGGATGTGGGGCAATGATGGTACAGCAGAAATCAACTTCCGCCCAAGCGAACAGATGGCAGGCTTCTACAACAGCCAAGGCAACCGCTTTGATGATAGCTTGCCTTGGATTTACAGGTTTCAAGACAGCTTTTACTTTGCTGACTATTATAAAATAATCGACCTTGACCGTGACGGCATACCAGAAATTCTAATCCACTTCCACCAAACCTTTGAAGGTTGTTACGGAGGATTTTACCGTATATTTTCCTACAGAAACGGTAGATATGAAATGCTAGAAATGTCCGCATATGGCGACGGTTGGTTGCATTTCGGAAGCGGCCACCAATTGTTTGTGGATGGATACGGCAGAACAATTGCCCTAATAGACAGCGAACTGTCAGGGATGGAATACACACAGCTAGTAATTGAGGGTAACCGTGCCACGTTTTACCCCCTTGCACTGCCAGAATGGACCCAAGAACAGTGGAGGGAGCATCATTGGCAAGTGTGGAGCCAAGAAACTTGGGAATTGCTGGATAGCTGGCTAGACCACAACCCAACAATCTTTGGTACAGACATTCCTCTAACACCTATACAACCATGGCAAGGCAGGGACTTGCCTTAACCCCACGAAAGGAAGGACACAAATGGACTTAAAACAAATAATCCGAACATTTCCAGACTATCCTAGCAAAGGCATCATGTTCCGTGACATTACCACAATACTAAAAGACCCCAAAGCCCTAAACCACGCCCTTGACCAAATGGCAGAACAACTAGAAGGGCTTGACTTCGACTTAATTGTTGCCCCAGAAAGCCGTGGTTTTATCTTTGGTGTTCCATTGGCTTCAAGGCTTAGCAAAGGCTTTGTCCCAGCCCGCAAAAAAGGCAAACTACCAGGGGCTGTCACCAAAGGTGAGTATACCTTGGAATACGGCACAGATATAATCGAAATTCACACAGATGCTGTAGAACATGGGCAAAAGGTGGTGTTGGTAGACGATTTGCTTGCCACAGGAGGCACAGCCAAGTGCATTTGCGACATCGTGACGGAGCTTGGCGGGGCAGTTGTCCGAACAGTCTTTTTGATTGAACTTGACGGCTTGGGCGGACGTGAAGCATTGGCAGACATAGATACCAAGGCGATACTGACATATTAATAAGCAGGACGTTCAATATCCGCCCCTACTGCGGTATACATTGGTAGGGGCGAGCATTGCTCGTCCCAGTCGGAATGACGTACACAAACTAAGGAGGAGACTTAAAAATGACACAGATACACGCAGAAATTGACTTTGTAGGAGATTTAGGCATAATAGCCATGAGCAATTGTGCAGACTTCGGGAAAAAACTGGACGAAAACATTAAACGCATCCGCAAAGAAGCAGGACTATCCACCCCAGACACCTTTTTGATAGAAATTAAAGAAGTCCGTTTTGCCAATGGAGAGGGCAAGATAAAAATTGAAGAATCTGTCCGTGGCAAAGACATTTTTATCGTGTCGGACACAGGCAATTACAGCCAAACATATAAACTTTACGGCTTTGAAAACCATATGGGACCAGACGAACATTATCAAGACATTAAGCGAGTAATTTCTGCCATTGGAGGAAAGGCAGCACGTGTCAGCGTCATCATGCCGATGTTGTACGCCAGCCGTCAAGACAAACGTGACGGTCGAGAGTCATTGGATTGCTCTATGATTTTGCAAGAGCTGGAAAACATGGGCGTAAGGGATATTATAACCTTTGATGCCCACAACGCCGCCGTACAAAACGCCGTCAGCGTCATGTCTTTTGAAAATATTTATGCTACATATGAAATTGTTAAAAACTTTGTGGCAGACGAGCCAGATGTGATAAAAGACCGTGACAACCTGCTTATCATCAGCCCTGATGTGGGCGGTATGGGGCGTGCCATCTACTATTCTACGGTTATGCAAACAGATGTGGGAATGTTTTACAAAAGAAGGGATTACAGCCGTTTGGTAGACGGAAGCAACCCGATTGTCCAGCACGAATATTTGGGCAAGGACGTAGAAGGCAAAAACGTAATGATAATTGACGATATGATTGGCACAGGCGGCTCCATGATAGAAATTGTCCACGAGCTAAAGCGCAGAAACGCTGCAAAGGTTTTTGTTGCCGCCACCTTCGGAATGTTTACCAAAGGTATCGGGGCGTTTGAAGACCTGTACAACAAAGGTCTGATGACCCGCCTGTACACCACAAACCTAACCCATGTGCCAACCGATGCCTTGGACAAACCTTGGTTTAACCATGTGGATATGAGTCCTTTCGCCGCAGACCTTGTAAACAACATCAATATGAACCGTTCCATAGAACCTGTAATTGATGCCACATCCCGCTTGAAAGAAGCACTCGGAAAATAAACTTTCGGAATTGTACACTGTAGGGTGGGGGCTTGCCCCCACTTTTTTATGCGGTAGGGGCGGGCATTGCCCGTCCCATGTCTGCTGGCACTATTCTTTGGGGTTGGGTGGTATCGTCTGCATAAGTGGGACGGGCAATGCCCGCCCCTACCAGTTGAGGGCGTTATAGATAAAAGTGTTATTGCAAAAAGTTCCAATTATTTTCAAAAAAAGCTTGACAATTACATAAACAGACTGTAAAATATAAATAAGGGCTAAGGCAATAGCCAAATCCCTACATTCTTTTTCCTTAGTTAATGACTTGTATAAAGTTGCCTGTCTGAAAATCCCGAGAAGAAAACCCAGACAGGCAACACCGTACAAGTCCCAAAAAGACCTGAGATAATTCTAACATCTCTCAGGTCTCATTGTCAAGCATAATTTGCTTAGACACAAATCAGAGAGGAGCATTAAACATGGAAACAATTCCAAGAAGATTGGACGATTTGGGTAAGATAATATTACCTAGCGAACTAAGAAGAAAACTAGGTCTAACTCTAGACCCATCCTCAAAAGTAACCATAACAAAGTTGGATGATGAAACAATAATTGTCCAAAAAGCAAAAGAAGGTTGTCAGTCACCCAACACAAAAGAATTAGACGACATGGGTCGCCTGCATCTAAACAAAGAATTAAGAGATAGCTTAGGATGGAACGAAAACACCTACCTAGGCGTAAACGACGACATCATGGTTATAAGACCATTAACACCAGAACAGATAGAGCTGGTAAAGCAAAAGGAAGAAAAAAGTAAAACCAAATAAATATAGGTGGGGGCAAAGCCCCCACCCTATTATTTTAAGGACGCTCCATATAAGGAGTATCTTGCCAAGTTATTTCCGCAACTGATGAGGTTATGTTTGTAATATGCTTTGCTAAATTGTCCGCATGGGGCATTTCTGTCAGTACAGAAAAACTGATGTTTTCGGTGTACGACACATCCGCAATAATATGACCGCCTGTGCGTAATTCAAACTCCAACTTTCCCCCTAAATGGTATGGCACGACAATAGAGAATTTTTGATATAAATGTTTTTCTACAATTCGGGCGGCGATGCAGGCTTCTTTTGCAGCGTGACCATATGCGCGGACAAGCCCGCCCGTGCCAAGCAATGTTCCACCATAATAGCGAGTGACAATTACCAGCACATTTTTCAAATCTTCTTTGCGAAGATAGTCAAGCATGGGCATCCCTGCCGTGCCTGACGGCTCGCCGTCATCGCTTTGGCGTGTCATTTGGTTCGCCATGCCCATTTGCCACGCCCAGCAGTTGTGTGTTGCCTTGGCATGGGTTTGGCGAATTTCTGAAAGATGTGCCAGTGCGTCCACCTCGTTATCCACAGGAAAGGCGTGACCTATAAACCGACTGCCCTTTTCCATGGTTTCGATTATGGCGGTTTTGTCAATTGTCTTAAAACTTTGCAACATAGGCAGAAGCCCCTTTCCTTTGTAATACTCGTCTTTCCAATACCGCACAAACTATGGTAGGGGCGAGCATTGCTCGTCCCACTTATGAAGGCTATAGCGTCCAAGTCAATTAGTAGTGCCAACAGGCATAGGACGAGCAATGCTCGCCCCTACCAGAGTTGTGGATTACTTGCTAACCCTTTGCTACATGCTTCAATGTGTCGCCTGATAGGCGGTAGGTTGTCCAACCATCCATAGGAACTGCTCCGAGGGATAGGTAGAAGTCGATACTTGGGGTGTTCCAATCCAAGCAACACCATTCAAATCGTCCACAACCACGGTCGACCGCAATTTTAGCGAGGTGCGACAACATTGTTTTGCCGTATCCTTTGCCCCTGTGTTCTGGGCGTATATACAAATCTTCTAGGTATATCCCGCCACGCCCCACGAATGTAGAAAAGTTATGAAAAAACAGGGCAAAGCCCACGGGTTCGCCATTCACCTCGCCAAAAATCACTTCTGCCTTGCCTTTGTCAAAAATCCATTCTTGTAAAAGCTCCTCGGTTGCCACAACTTCATCCAGCATTTTTTCGTAAACCGCCAATTCCTTAATAAATGTAAAGATTAGTGGCACATCTGCTGTAGTTGCGTTCCTAATTGCAAAGCTCATAAAATCACCTCGCTCCCAATTTGTCTAACATAATTTTGAAGAAGTTTTGGTTGGTTTTTGTTTGTATTTCTTGGGGTAGCTGGCTAATTAGCTTTGCCATCAACCCCGCCAACTGGGTCATAGCTGGCAGAATGTTAGAAGCCGTTGCCGTCTCCCTAATTTGCTGAATTTCATCATGCAACCCGCTTGGGATGGCTTTATGTAAAGCTTTTAGTCCTAGCTGGGCAGTGTCCTTGCTATGAATATAGCGTGCAACCACAGAGACGTCCGCCATTTGGTGGGCAAAAAGATGTGTCGCCCATATTAAATCCCCACGTGAATGGGCTATATGAAACTCCAGCAGGGTAAAAGTGAAGCCGTTTATTTTGCTGACCAAAGCTTGGTCGGAAATGCCAAGTGAAGCCTGCTGGTAATTGTCTAGAACCCCATTTTTATCATAAATAATCTTAATGCTGTCAGTTTGGGGTATTGCACCAACATCCACAGTGTAAAGGTCGAAGTGCAAGAAATCTTCATAAACCCCCACAATTTGCGGACCAACAAAGTTGGATTCTACCCAGAACACCAAGGGCAAATATTTTTCCATATAGCAAATGCGTTTGTCCAAAAATTTTTCACGGTTTTCTTTGGTTACAGCGGCGTACATATCCACGTCCGACCAATCGTCGTCGTCCCCACGGGCGATAGAACCCTTTAGGAACAACGCTTCCACCAAACCATCTTTCAAAATTTCTTTGCTTACCACTTCTATTGCTTTGTGTCTATTCATTTGTAAAGCACCCCCTTTTCGATTATAAAATTTGACAACCACATGACTAAAACTGTTATTGCCCGCCATAGTTCGATTGATGATACCGTACAATCCGAAGAATAGTGCCAGCAGATATAGGGCGAGCAATGCTCGCCCCTACCAAGCGTGATATATTCCTAAAATGGTTATAATTTCCAAATTTCATCTGCGTATTGCTTAATTGTGCGGTCGCTGGAGAATTTTCCGCTTTTTGCTACATTCATAATCGCCATTTTAGCCCAATTATTTCTGTCGGTGTACAACTGTCCAACTTTCTCCTGTGCTGCGGTGTAGCTTGCGAAGTCTTGCAACACAAAGTATTCATCAGGACGCTGACCATGCCAGCCATTTAGTAAAGCCTCGTAAATCTCTCTAAACATTTCGTGGTTGTCGTCTAAAGTACCATTAATTAGCATATTAAGCACCTGTTGCACATTGCTATCCATGTTATATACGTCCCATGGGTTGTAAGTTCTGCGTGAAACAAGCTCCGACACTTCCTGTGCGGACATTCCAAAAATCACAATATTTTCTTCCCCAACCTCCTCAAAAATTTCCACATTGGCACCGTCCATTGTGCCGAGGGTTACAGCTCCATTTAACATAAATTTCATATTACCAGTACCACTCGCTTCCTTGCCTGCCGTGGAAATTTGCTGTGAAACATCGGCGGCAGGTATAAGTATCTCCGCCATACTTACACGGTAATTTTCCATGAAAATCACCTTTAGACGACCATCGATTGCTGGGTCATTGTTTACCAAGTCTGCCACGGAGTTTATAAGCTTGATAATAAGTTTTGCACGGTGGTAACTGGCGGCAGCTTTTGCCCCAAAAATAAAGGTACGTGGTGGAATTTCAAGCCATGGTTGGGTTTTTAGCTTGTTGTAAATGGCAAGCACCTGCAAAATATTCATTAACTGACGCTTGTATTCGTGCAAGCGTTTTATTTGTATGTCAAAAATGCTATCTGGGTCAATAAGATGCCCAGTGGTTTCTTTTATGTGGTTTGCCAAAGCAATTTTGTTATTATGCTTAATTTTCATAAACTTATCAGCAAAGTTGCCATCGGTGGCATATGGTGCTAACTTCTCCAATTGGCTAAGGTCTTTTAGCCACCCATCCCCAATGGTATCGGTCAAAAGCCCAGCCAAGTCGGGGTTGCAGTGGGCAAGCCAACGCCTTTGGGTAATGCCATTGGTTTTGTTGTTAAATTTATCGGGATAAATTTGATAGAAGTCGGCAAGCTCGGTAGCTTTAAGTATATCGGTGTGGATTGCCGCAACACCATTAACAGAATGGCTGCCCACAATTGCAAGATACGCCATGCGGACATAACCATCAGCAATAATTGCCATTTGGCGTAGTTTATTGGGGTCATACCCAAACCATTCTGTAATTTGCGCACAGAAGCGACGGTTAATTTCCTCAATAATCATATAAATGCGTGGTAAAATACGGCTCATAAGCTCTGTTGGCCATTTTTCCAAGGCTTCTGCCATTAGGGTATGGTTGGTATAGGCACAGGTCTTGCGGGTAACATCCCAAGCCACGTCCCATGATAATCCGTTTTCGTCCACCAAAATCCGCATAAGTTCAGGCACAGCTACAGACGGGTGGGTGTCATTAAGTTGTAAGGCGACTTTTTCGGGCAACAGTGTCAAATCGTCATGGGTTTCCAAAAAGCGAGCCACAATCCTTTGCAAGGTTGCCGAAATGAAAAAATATTGCTGACGCAGACGCAATTCCTTGCCAGCCATTGTATCATCTGCGGGATATAATACTTTTGAAAGACTTCTTGCCAAGCTCTGCTCCTCCACCGCCTTGCCATACTCGCCTTGACTAAAATATTCAAGGTTAAACTGGTTTACCGCCTCAGCTTCCCAAAGGCGAAGGGTATTCACTGTGTCAGTGTCGTATCCAGGGATGGGATAATCATAAGGGATTGCCAGTACATTTTGGGTGTTTTCCTGTACAAAACTATAACTTCCATCATCATTTTTGACAGCGGAAACCGAACCGCCAAATTTAACCTCCACAGCATAATCACGGCGAAGCACGCCCCAAGCGTCGCCCCTGTCCAGCCAATTGTCTGGTCGCTCCACTTGAAAGCCATCTTCGATACCTTGCTCGAAAATACCATAACGATAGCGAATGCCACAACCATAGGCAGGTAAATTAAGGGTTGACAAGGAGTCCAAAAAGCAAGCCGCCAAACGCCCAAGACCTCCATTTCCAAGTCCAGGGTCACGTTCTGCATCTTCTACGGCGTTCAAATCAATCCCGAGTTCATCAAATGTTTCTTTTGCGATGCCTTTTAACGACAAATTAATTAGGGCATTACCCAAAAACCTACCCATCAAAAATTCCATGGACAAATAATGCACAATCTTCACGTCTTGTTGGTTGTAAGCGTCATGGGTGGCAATCCATTTGTCTGTAAGCATCTCCCGCACAGTCACCGCCAAAGCATCGTAGAGCTGTGGGGTTGTGGCTGTTTCTGGTGTTTTGCGACTAATATTCCTTACGTTTTTAATAAATTTTTCTTTGAAATCTTCTTTTTTTATCATCATTGATGCCTCCAAAAGTTGTATTATCGCTCATTATACTATACTTCCAAAAAAAATTCAATAGATGCAAAATTTGTTCTTGACAATATAGTACTGATATGATATTATACTAGTATACTATTATACGAGGTGATTATATGTCATTACCACATGGTCTGCTGGGACTGTTGCAATACCGTGACCGTACGGGTTACGAGCTTGCAAAACTGTTTGAAGTTTCGCTAAACAAATTTTGGCACGCCCAATCCAGTCAAATTTATCGAGAGTTAGGACGCTTGGAAGAACAGGGCTGGGTAACATCCCAAAATGTCATACAACAGGGCAAACCCAACAAAAAAGTCTATACAATTACAGAAAGTGGGCGGGCAGAGTTTCTGGGGTGGATGTGTACCCCTGCCCAATTATTCAAAAACCGTCATTCGCCCCTATTAATGTATACTTTCTTTGGGGCATCTGCCCCAGAGGTGACTTTGGAAAGACTTAAAAGGGTCAGAGGGGCGGTACAGTCAGCTGTGGAGGAACAATTGCCACAAAACCAAGCTGCCGTGGACACATTCAAAGCCATAGCGCCCAATGGAGAAAAGGAGGCGTTGTACTGGGAAATGACCGTTTCGTACGGCGTTTTGGAAGCCAAGGCACTATTGCAATGGCTGGATGAATGTATTGAGAAATTAGAGGGCTGACAACTAACATATGGAGGTAATAAAAATGTTTAAGTTGATTAAGGAAAACAGAAATTTTCGTAAAATGGCTGTGTTTTCCACATTTGTTGGCATCGCACAGGTGATGCTGGGTATGTTTATGATGTGGGTGGTTCACGCAACATATCAAAACCCTATTTACACAGGTATTGCTGCGTTTATGCTGGTGGCACCCATGGCACTCAGCTTTGTGGTGGGGCCTTTGGTAGACAGATGGAACAAAGCCACGGTAATAAAATTCGCCACACTGGCAGAGCTTTTAGCGGTGGGTGGCTTGTTATTTAGCTATCTGGTATACTATCCTGGTGTGTGGCTGTTTTTTGCAGTTATTTTCCTATTTAGAACAGCACAAACCTTTGGAAGCCCAGCCTTTTCCGCCCTCATGCCCAAAGTGATTGACGGAAGTGACCTACCCGCCGCCAATTCTTCTCTTAACATAATTGCAATTTTGGCTGGCTTGCCCTTTGCTGCCATAATGTTTCTTACCATGGACAACGAGGGTGGCTTTGGAATGATTTATATGATAATGGCGGGCGTGTTGGTTTTAGGTTTGCTGTCATCCTTCTTTTTGCCCAATGACAAAGGCGAACAAACCGATAGATATGCCACAAAAACCTATTTCAAGGAGCTTGGTGCTGGCTTTTCCTTTGCGAAGGTCACTGTGCTTTTCCCTTTGATGGTTGCTACAATTTCTATGAGCTTTTTTGCAGATGTGGCATATGCCAACTTCCCAGCTTTTGCGGAACTGCACATGGGCGATGCCTCTGGTTATATTCTGCTATCCGTCCTTGCTCTTACTGGCAGTTTGATAGGCAGTGTTTTGGTGGGTATAGTCCAAAATAGGCTTTCTCTTTTGAAGATTTTTGTAGGCGGTTTTATATTAATGGGACTTGTAAGAATTGGCTTTGTACAACTTATACAGGAATACAGAATTGCAGGTGTGCTGACATATGTTTTGTATGTTGGTATGGCAACAACAGTAGGAATACTTTTTCATGTAATAACCCAGAAACTGCCCCCAAAAAATCTCGTGGGCAGGATAAGAACCAACACAACCAGCCTGTCTTCAGTGGCTGCGGCTTTAGGGGCTTTGGCGGGTGGGTTTTTAGGTAGCGTATTGGGTGATGTAAATCTCATCTTTATGCTACAAGGTGCGTCTTATGTGCTTATTGGCATTTGCCTGCTTCTCTCCAAAAAAGTTCGTGATTTGCCAAAGATTGGGGATTTACCCGAACAAGAATAACGCTAGTAGGGACGGGTAATGTCTGTCCCTACTATATTTTTGCAGACGAACGGTCAGTCCAAAGGTCATTACCTATGGCTTTTTTGTTTCCGAAATTCATCCATTTTATAGTGAAAACAAAACTTATCGCTAACTCGAAAATTGTAAAAAGGCTTGCATTTGGCTGTCACATAATGTATAATATAATTAAAGTTAGAAGTTTCTAAGTTTTAAGAGAATATTTAGAAAACTTAGACAAAAGCAAAGGAGGAAATTTAATGATAACACGTAAATTAGATGACTTAGGAAGGCTTGTAATCCCCAAAGAGATGCGGAGAACTCTTGATATGATAGAGGGTGACAATTTGGCAATAACCCTGTCAGGCAGTAGCGTAATGGTAAGAAAATTTGCCACAGCTTGCGATTTCTGTAATAATGACGAGGAAGTTGTGCGTACAAACAGAGTCTTTTTGTGCCGTGATTGCACAGATATCCTCGAAGCTAAAAGGAGCAACTAGACTTACATAAATTCATGTGTAGTTCTTTTCTAACTTAGGAAATTACCTCTGCTATTGTACTTTGCAGGGGTTTTTGGTGTAAAATTATATATAATTACCGCAACTTTAGGATAAACTTAAAACCCACATTCAATAAGCCAATACATAGCTTAATGAATGTGGGTTTTATCGTTGTTAAAGCTTTTAGGTTCTAAGCAAAATATCTCACACCAGAATTAAAGATTCTTTGGTCAAAATTACCTGGGATGTTCTTGTAGAAATCCCCACGCTCGCTATGGCACATTTTTCCAAGTATACGACCCGTGGGGTCGGTAATGCCTTCGATTGCCATGAAGGTGCCATTCGGGTTATATGGCAAGCTTGCCATGGGTTGCCCATTGTGATTTACAAAGGCGGTGACAACTTGCCCATTTTCAAACAGTTTTTCGGCAACTTCTGAAGTACATACAAAGCGACCTTGACCGTGACTGGCAGCAACACGATGAATTTCACCTACATCTGTCCCCGCCAACCAAGGAGATTTGTTGGAATGGATTTTTGTCATGGCAAAGTTGGATATGTGACGACCAATTGAGTTGCTTGCCAATGTCGGGGAGTTTGCTGATAGAGGGCCGATTTTACCGAAGGGCAAAAGTCCCATTTTAACCAGACCTTGAAAGCCGTTACAAATACCTATAACAAGTCCTTCACGGTCATATATTAGGCGGTGGGTAGCTTCTGTTATAGCTGGGTTGGAGAAGATTGCAGCGATGAATTTCGCACTACCTTCTGGCTCATCTCCCGCCGAGAAACCGCCAGGTATTGCAATTATTTGGGCATCATCAATCCGCCTTGCCATTTCCGCAACAGAATCTTGGAAGGATTTTAGAGTTAGGTTGTTAATAACCATAATATCTGCGTTTCCGCCCTCTCCTCGGAAAGCGGTTGCAATGTCAAATTCGCAATTGCTTCCTGGGAAAACAGGTATGAAGGCGGTGGGTTTTGCAACCTTATTTTTTGCCACGTAAATTTCTTTGGTTTTGTGGGGTGCTGGCAGGTCAAGTACCTTTTCTTCCACGTCAATCATACCTGTGGGGAACACGCTATCCAGCGGTAACATCCATGTGCGTATACATTCATCAATGCAGATTTCTGTGCCGTTGATATTTAGTGTAGGTGTGTCCACGGTATTTCCGATAACTTCCAGTCCGCAATCCCCTGTGGTTTCTAAGAGGAAAAAGCCTGCTTCTTTGGCGTGGGTGTTAAAAAAGTCGCCATTATAGTTAATTGTGGCACCAATTTTGTTTCCAAACGCCATTTCAGAAATGGCACAGGCAATGCCACCAAATCCTATTACACGAGCGGACACAACCTTGCCCTGTAAAATTAGTTGGTGAAGTTTTGTGAAGTTGTTACGCAAATCTTCAAAGCAAGGTAGGTCGTATTCTGTTTGCTTTGTACGCATTATGGCGACTTTGTTGCCTGACTTCTTAAATTCTGGTGAAATAATGTCTTTTATTGGGGTTGCCACAGCAGAGAAGCTGGCAAGGGTTGGCGGTACATGAATATCCTTAAACGTGCCACTCATAGAGTCTTTACCACCGATTGCTGGCAAACCAAGCCCCATTTGTGCAGCAAACGCACCCAGTAAAGCTCCAAATGGCTTGCCCCAACTTTCCTCACTGGTAAGCCTTTCAAAATATTCTTGAAAACTTAGACGAACCTTGGTAAAGTCTGCACCATGGGCAACAAGACGGGCAACGGATTGCACAACGGCGTAAACCGCACCATGATAGGGACTTTTCTCGCTAACATATGGGTCAAGACCAAAGGACATCATTGAAGCTGTCCCTGTCTTTCCATACAAAACAGGAATACGTGCCGCCATGGCGTGTCCTGGCGTCAACTGGTATTTACCCCCAAAAGGTGCAAGTACCGTGCCAGCCCCAACGGTGGGGTCGAAATGCTCCACAAGCCCTTTTTGGCTTGCTACATTTAAGTCGCTTAGCATTTTAAGCCAGTTTTCTTTGGTTGGGGCTTGGGGTTCGACAGTCGCCTCCTTGATGGGCGAGGTTAGACGCACACTGGTCTTTTGGGTAATGCCAGAGGTGTCAAGAAATTCACGTGAAACATCCACAATCTTCTTGCCCCGCCACATCATTACCAGTCTGCCTGTATCAGTTATTTTGGCTATTTCATAGGCTTCCAAATTCTCCTCAAAAGCCATCTGAATAAGCTTTTCGGCGTCTTTTGCGTGTACAACCGCCGCCATACGCTCCTGAGATTCGGATATGGCAAGCTCTGTGCCATCCAAGCCATCATATTTTGTTTTTATAACATCTAAATTAATTTCTAGAGAGTCGGCAAGCTCACCCACGGCAACGGACACACCACCAGCACCAAAATCATTGCAACGGATAATCAGTTTTATAGCTTCTGGATTACGGAAAAGCCTTTGCAATTTCCGCTGGGTAACAGGGTTGCCCTTTTGCACCTCAGCCCCAACACTGCCTAGGGATTCCTCGTCATGCCCTTTGGATGAACCTGTAGCACCACCAACCCCATCACGACCAGTACGCCCTCCGATAAGCAAAACAACATCCCCTACCTCAGGGCGTTTGCGAACTACATGAGAGCGTTTAACAGCACCAATAACAGCACCAATTTCCATACGCTTGGCTTTGTAACCCTCGTGGTAAATTTCGTTTACCAACCCTGTCGCCAAGCCCATTTGGTTGCCATAGGACGAATACCCTGCCCCCGCTTGGGTGGTGATAAGACGCTGTGGTAATTTGCCTTCCAAAGTTTCGGTAGAATTGGGATTGGCACAGCCACTTAAACGCATGGCTTGATATACATAGGCTCTCCCAGACAATGGGTCACGAATTGCCCCGCCAAGGCAGGTGGCTGCCCCGCCAAACGGCTCAACCTCTGTGGGATGGTTATGGGTTTCGTTTTTGAACATCAGAAGCCATTCTTCATTCTTACCATCAACGTCCACATCAATTATAATACTACAAGCGTTTATTTCCTCGGAAATATCTAAATCTTCTAATTTACCTTCTTGTCGAAGAATTTTTGCACCAATGGTCGCCATATCCATTAGGGAAATAGGTTTGTCCTTGTCCCCATGCACCTTGGCACGTACAGCCTTATAGTCTGCAAAGGTCTGTTCAAACAAAGCCTTATATGGACCATCCTCAATTTCTACGTTTTCCAAAGTTGTGTGAAAAGTTGTGTGACGGCAATGGTCGCTCCAATAAGTATCAATCATTTTAATTTCTGTAATGGTAGGCTCACGACGTTCTGTGTCACGGAAATAGTTCCGTAAAAATGCAAAGTCATCTAAATTCATAGCCATGCCCATATTTTTATGGATTTGGGCAAGTTCATCATCACTTTTTGCGATAATTTCAAGGGTTGCCACATCTGCAGGAGCATCGCTGTCACCAATAGCGTAAATTGGCGTGTTAAGCTCCACTTGACGGCTATCTACAGGGTTAATGGTGTCCGACAAAATCATATCTTTGTCAGCATCTGTCAAATCACCTTCCACCAGATGAAACTTCGCATACTGGATTGAAGGCAATTTACCCGTAATAACTTGTGCGCATTGCTCTGCCCAATCCGACCGCTGGTCATATTGCCCAGGCAACAAAGCCTTACCAAAAATAAAGCCATCGCCATCAAGGGTGCTTGTGGCTATATCCACATTAGCCTCAGCAAGCACACGATGGGCAAATTGGTTAAATTCCTCCGCCCCAAGACCTTGCACATCATAACAATGAAAAATCCGCAAGTCCGTGGCATTTGTAACACCCAAATTACCCTGTATATGCTCCAATAACTTTTTGGCTTCTGTGTCAAAGCCCGCTTTCTTCTCGACAAAAATCCTCATGTTTTCCGCCATGTTTATCCTCCACCCTTGTTTGCGATTTCACTTACGTATATTATAACCCCCGCCCACAAATCCGTCAACAACTTTCTTCTTGACAAGCAAGCTGTGTGAAGGTATAATATACACAATCCCGCAAATTCTGCGGGTTGGCAAAAAGATACACGCTGGACGGTCAAGACTTCCAATCAAAGCCCGTCCAGCGTGTTCCAAAAGCCAAAAGGCTCAGTGATAATCTTACATTACTGAAGCCTCTTTTGTCAAGCCCTTATAAGGGCAGAGGGAGGATTTTTTATGCAGAAATTTCTGAAAAGACTTCAAGTCAAAGGTTTTGTGACAGGCGTACTAGTAACCATACTGCTTTCGGGAACAATGTTGGCTATGGCAAACCAAGGCGGTACAATACGAGAATTGTTTTATGGCGTAAACATTGTAGTGAATGGTCGCCCTTTACAAACAGAGGGTATCGACCGCCCCTTTATAATGGATGGTAGGACGTTTTTGCCTGTTCGTGTTGTTTCTGAGGCTCTTAATGTGCCTGTGGAATGGGATGGCTCTACAATGACGGTGTATGTCGGAACAGGTACAACAGGAAGACCATTATTTGAAACCACACCAACTGCTTCAAGTCAGAATATAACAACCGCATCGGGAACTATGTCAGACAGGTCATTTAATACCGTATTTAGGACATCAAGCTTTAACGCAGGTCAGAGTACAACAGGGTGGGGCGAATTTAATCTAAATGGACAATTTAGCTCCATTTCTGGAGTTCTGGGTCGCCTAAACAATGCGGCAGGCACTTCAAATATTGTCTTTATTGGTGATGGAATAGAAATAGTTAGATTTGCAGTAGATGGAACAACTGTGGCACATGACATTTCTGTTGATGTGAGCGGGGTTCTAGTTCTCAGGATTGAAATTTTACAAGACATGGTAAACTTCGGAACACAAAGGTCTCAAGTAGGTTTTGCAAGCCCCATGTTGCACTAGCCTTGAATAGAGGGGAATGTCAAAAATAAAACAGAGCATCATGGTAGATACCTCACAATGATGCTCTGTTTTATTCATTTTCGTTTAACTTGGTTGTAAATCTCGCTTTTAGCCACTCCCCTCTCTTTAGCGACAAGTTTCATGGCATCTTTTTCGCCACATCCTTGATTGATGAAGCTTTCAATATGTTCTTGCACATTTTCTGGATAGAAGATGCTTCGTTCCCTTATGCCTTCGACAATAATCACAAATTCCCTACGAGGGACGTTGTTTGCATAGCTGTCTAGGATAAGGTTAAAGTGGAGTTTGTATCGATTTTACTGGTTGATATACATATCGCCCATTTTCCATCAATCGAGAGTAAAGTCCTACTTCCCCCAACTGGGCATCAAGCAATAAAGTCATAGCTGGTTGGATTTCCTTTGGTTTGATGCGTAGGCAAAGTCCACACCCAGCACTTATTTGGGATGGAAGGGGCAAAACACCTACTTGTAGCTTTTGTGCAATCAAGGTTTTTTCGGCTTTCATAGCAAAGCTGGTGCTTGTAAATGTGATTATATATTCCATGGGTTCACTCCGATAATTTCAAAATTTCTTTTATGGCATCAACGGTTCGCACCACTTCATCCAACGTGTTGAAATAGGAAAATGAGAAGCGTACCATGCCCCTGTCAATTGTGTCCAATTGTTTGTGGAGCAACGGAGCGCAATGACCGCCTGCACGGGTCACTATTCCATAACCTTCCCAAAGTCGCTCAGCAAGGTCGGTAGAGGTAAGATTGCTGATATTTAGGGATATAATAGGCAAACGGTCGCTTGCACTCATATCGCCATAAAATTGAATTTGTTCCAAGTGTTGGATGCCGTTGTAAAACATTTGTGCAAGTGCGGTTTCGTGCTGATGTATTTTGTCAACTCCAATTCGATTTACGAATTGTACACCTTTTTGCAAACCGTATATTCCGTGGCTGTTGGGTGTGCCAACC
This sequence comes from Defluviitaleaceae bacterium, assembly GCA_009780485.1. Classification (GTDB taxonomy): domain Bacteria; phylum Bacillota; class Clostridia; order Lachnospirales; family WRAX01; genus WRAX01. The sequence continues at coordinate 28,724 of WQZZ01000001.1, forward strand.
TCAAAAAAGTCAGGCATCATCTTTGTTTGGTATGTGGCAAAAGTATTAACGCCTGCCCCACCAGTTTTAACAATATCAAAGTCAAAATTACCACACGTAATTATGCCACCAGTACCCTGTGGTCCAAAAAGCCCTTTGTGACCTGTAAAGCAAAAAATATCAGCCATATCCATGCTTACTGGTATTGTGCCGAAAGTCTGGGCGATGTCCAAAATCATGGTGATGCCCTTAGCTTGACAGTTTTGGTGCAAACTAACCGCATCCACAATATCACCTGTCAGATTTGAGCCGTGGGTACAGACCAAAAATTTTGTTCCGACCTTAAAATCGGGGTTGTGGGGGTCAATAAAATATAGGTCGCAACCTGACAAATACAGAGGACGCAGAACCGAGTTATGCTCCCATACCGTGGTTGCCACCACATCCCCTTGCTTTATCAGACCACCAATTACAAGATTTAGGCTTTCCGTGGCAGATGATGTGAAAGCTACAGACAAAGGGTCATCTGCCCCGATAAGACCAGCAACTTCTGCCCTTGTGTTATAGATTTCACGGCTGGCGAGAAGGCTCGGTTCAGAAAAACCTCGGCTAGGGTTGCCAAAGTTTTTCAGAGCAAAAGTCACTGCTTCTGCCACTTCTGGGGGTTTTGTTAATGTTGTGCTTGCATTGTCAAGGTATATCATAGTGTTATAACCTGGTCAACACCCGCCGAACCAAGGGCGGCATAAAGGTTGGGGAAACAACCGATACCAGCACCGTCTATAAGGTTGGACTGTATGCCACGTTCTATAGCACAAAGGTCGCAAGTCATCAGCAAAGTTCCGTACTTTTCATGGACTTGTTGCAACCCCTTGCCTGTGGTGGTTTCGGGGGTCAGTAAAAACGCATTGTCAAAGAAAAACATCATCCCCACCACCTCCACACCATGGTTGCCCGACAACATCTGAGGGATTATCATTTTATCTAAAATTTTCTGGCTTCCGTTTGACGAAAAAATATATGCAACTTTCAATTTATCACTCCTTGCTGTAATTGAACGCCTTACGCAAAAGGTCGGTCAGGTCGTTGTTGTAGGTCTTAAACTGGTCGCTACTTCTGTCCCTTGGGCGGGGCAGGTCGATTTTTACATCAGCCAACAATTCCCCGCCATTTGACTGCATCACCAGCACACGGTCGCTTAAAAACACCGCCTCTGAAACGTCATGTGTAACCATCATCACCGTTGTTCCTGCTTTTTGGACGAGGCTGGCAAGCTCGTTCTGCAAAATTTCTCGCATTTGAAAATCCACAGCCCCCAGCGGTTCGTCCAGTAGCAAAATCCGTGGGTGACTTGCTAAGGCACGCAAAACCGCCACCCTCTGTTGCATTCCGCCAGACAACTGAATGGGAAATTTCTTCTCATGCCCAGTTAGATAAGCCATTTCTAGAAGCTCCTTTAAGCGGACATCCCTTTGCTCCTTGGGCATACCCTGCATCCGCAGAGAATACGTAATATTGCGTCCAACATTCATCCACGGAAACAGGGCGTAATTTTGGAAAACATAGCCCCGCTCCACACTTGGCCCATCAATTTCTACGTCATCAAGGGCAATTAACCCATCCGTGGTTTGCTGAAAACCTCCAACCATGGACAACATGGTGGTCTTGCCACAACCAGATGGGCCAATTAAGCTGACAAATTCCCCTTCCTCAATTTCTGCGGAAAAACCTTTGATAACCACATGGTCAACCTCTTTTTTATTAGGAAAAACCTTGCGTACATTATTAATTTTCAGCGGCATCCTTAAACCTCCAACTGGTCAAACTTCTTTCAACCAAAAGCAAAATCCTGTCGATAAAATAGCCTGTCACAGCCGCCATTATCATCAGCGACCATAGGTCTGCTGTGCGAAATTGTATTTGTGCTTGTATCAATAGAAACCCAAAGCCAGAGCTAGTTGCAATAAATTCTGCACAAATAACGCTCATCCAGCCCAGTCCCACAGCCATGCGTAATCCTGTTAGAAAGCTGGGGAAAGCTCCTGGTAAAATGATTGTGACAAAGATTTTAAGGGTAGATGCACCCATGGATTTGGCGGCACTTATGTAGTTCGGGTCAATATTCATAACGCCAGACAAGGTATTTATCATCAGAGGGAAAACTGCTGACATAAAGATGATAAACAGTGTGGGCCCTTCACCTAAGCCAAACCAGAGTATTGCCATAGGCACCCATGCCATGATGGGTATTTGGCGGATTGAATTCATAAGTGGCGATATGGCTTGCCTTATGGTTTTGGAATATCCCATGAACATCCCAAGTGGCAAGCCAATCAAGGAAGCATATCCTACTCCACGAAGCACCCGCCAGAGGGTTATGCCAAGGTTTTCCATTACCCAACTATTTGTCCAATTGGTGAAAAACGCCTGCATGGTGGTGACAAAATTAGGAAGCCTTATGGCTTGGTCTATGTGCAGGGAAGCAAAATGCCACACCACAAATGCCACTGCCAGACCTCCGAAAAACATTAACGTACCCTTGGAAGGCTTGGGAAATTTACGTAAAATTCTTTCCACTTCGCCAGCTCCTCTCCTTGTATCAATTGGTTAAAATTTTCAATAAAATCTGCAAACTGCTGTGTGTACACCACATCTTGATGAACCAACAAAACGCTGGACGGGCGGTTATAAGGCAACGGGCGTATTATCAAGCCAGCATCCTCGACGGCGTTTGTGGCGGTTAAAACATCTAACACAACTGCATCCACCGCCCCTCGTGCCAAAGCATAAGGCAAAGCCAATGTATTCATCGGCACAAACGCCACATCTTGTCCCAAATTAGCTTGAGCAATTTGATGTTGTGATGACCTACCGAAGGTATAGCCCACGCTAGAGGGTACATTGTATGTAATTGACACCAAAACACTGGAATTTTCTACAATGCTACCCCACAACACAAAGGGGCGGTTTCCACCCTGCAAAAACAACTCTGCCGCATCAGGGCAAATGACAGCAATGTCAAAAACCCCAGCTTCTAAAGCCATTTCTGCTTGTGTTCCACAACAATCTGCCAACCTAATTCCTTGTACATCATCCGTCGCACCTGCGGCTTGATTTACTAGAAGTCCCGCCAAATCATTAGTTGACACTATTCGCAAAACATCCCCACCGTCACCGCCACGGGTTGCCAAAAATACGATAATGGCAACCACGGTAACGGCAATGATGGTGGAAAATACCTTATCTTTGTTGGCTTTCATTATTACTCTACAATGCCATCAACATAGACAGCCATTGCACGCCAATCCTCAAAGCTCATCCCTAGCGGGAAAACAGGGTCAACACGGTCACGGATAAAGGTGTTAAAATCGCCCGCCCCACTGTTGTTAAAAAACCTTAAGTCTATGTAATCTTCCACATTGGCATCGTTAATATCAGGTCTAAGCCCCATATATGCCAGCGTGTTAATTTGGTTTTGGAAGTACTGCACATTCAAATCCCAGCTAATGGTACGCCCTTCGTAATTTAGTTTACGCCACATGGTAATAAGCCCTACTTCCAACGGCACAACAAAAGCGTGGGAGAAGATTTCCGCCGCACGGTACGGGAACATATACATAAATTCGATGGCGATGGTGTGTGCAAGCAACATTCTTTCTGCAAGCTCTGGATGTTCCTCACCAAATCCAGTCCGCATAACCACTTTACAACAAGTGCCGTGACCCAATCCACGGTCAGTACGGTCGGTATCGTTGCGAATCATAATCCAGCCAGTACCTCTATATTCGGCATAGGAAGCCCACGGGTCGCAGGTGATGAAAGCATCAAGCTCGCCAGCTTGAAAGGCGAAATGGGCATCAGTTTGTGCCATAATGTTAAGGTTGTAATATTCCAAAGCTGTGGGAAGCCCCAAAATAGTCAACATTTCTACCCAGTTTAGGAAATTTAGCGGGTCAGCGTTGTTGGTGGCAATTCTCGCACCAATCAAATCTTCTGGGGTTTGTATGTGGTTGGCAACAACCAAATATTCCGCCCCACCAATGTGATTTTCAGCCACCACAATAATCGGCGAGCCAGCACGGCGGGAAGCAAACACAAGTCGATGGTCAACCAATCCAATATCCACATGACCGCCTGCCATAGCCTCTGGCACACCGCCGTGACCTGTCATGCTTACCGTCAAGTCTAAATGCTCAAAAATACCAGCATAGTATGCGGTTGGTGCGGCCGTCATATGGTCACAGTTAAAGTAACCAAGACGCACTTCAATTCCCTGAAGTTCTGCTGGTAGTGGCGGAATTTCCCTGCCGTCAAGTATGATTGCGATACGTTCCGCATCGGTCAATGTCCCTGTCTGCTCCACAGCCACAACATCATCTCCGCTACATGCCACAAACATAGTCATAGCAAGCAATACAGCCAAAAATAGACTTAAAACCCTCTTTTTCATAATGTTTTCCTCCATTTTTTTGTTTAACAACATCCGTCTAATCCACCAAACAAATCTACCCATTGGTTGTCATAAAACCGCAAAATGCCTAGCCCGAAATTTATGCCCCGCCGTCCAGAAATCATTAATTCATTAGGGGGTTGGTCGTTGATGTTTATAAATTCCATATCCACATCTTGGAAGGGGGCTGGCATTGGCTCTGTTAGCTTGAAACCGTTTGGGGTTGAAAATACAGTAACTTTGTGGTTGTGTTCGGGGTCTGCCCTAAAAACCACCACCAAATCATCAATGCCATCGTCATTGGCATCTCCTTCAATCATCAGTACAATCTGCTGGTTGGGAAACTCCGCACGGAAATACGGCAAAAGGTCGCTTTCGATAAGGTCGGGGTAGTCATCTGTGACACCACAACCTGCCAAAACTAGCAAAAGTAACGCTCCAAGCAAAAACCGCATCATTTTGCCTCCCTCCCTCGGATTTTGCGTCGTGTCCACATTATCCACGAATACAAACCCAAAACCATAATCAGACCAGCGGCAAACACCCTGAACCATTCGGGAAAGAATATTGTAAAGTTTTCCGCTAAACTTATGGCTTGTTGTGTGCCTGTCATGTCAAATCTTGGCATAAAATTGTCGGCAAAAAAGAAGTTTACAATCCAACCCAAGAAAATACCGTAAGCCACCACGATACCTGTGTAAATCAGCACCGCACGTCGCCCAATCATTTTCCAAATACTTATCATTTCAGGCAGGTTGGTTACCACGCCTACCAACAGGAAGGTGACGGCAATGCCAGGGGCTGTGCCAACACTAACAAGTGCCGCAATGAATGGGATATGTCCCGTTGCACACACATACATTAACGCCCCAAGCAAGGTGACACCAACCAGCGACATCATATCTGGGCTGGCAAGGTATTGCTGGATAAAGGACAGGGGCAAGACGGCAAAGATTAGGGCAGCAAAGGCTGTACCTAGTAGGATAAAGCGACTGGTTTGCACAGCAAGGTCGGCAAACCCCCATTTTAGCCCGCCTGCCAAACGCTTAAATAACGGCGGTTTAGCGGTGGCAAGCTTGACCAAGGCTTCTTGTACAGCGTGGGGAGATTTAACTAAATCCCCACCAAAGCGATTGGCGACCAGCCCAATTATTATAGGCAACACAAAACCGCTAATCAGGTAAATTGTAGCGATTTCTGCACCAAGCAATGTGAAAGCCAAAATCAAGGCGGCGGGGTTGATGATGGGGGCAGCTACCAAAAACGCAAGCGTTGGCCCTAAATTTGCACCAGAACGATGCAAGCCAATGGTTAGGGGCATAACGCCACATGAGCAAATTGGAAGCAACGCCCCAGAAACTGTCGCCTTGACAATGCTAGAAAATTTACTATTCCCAAGCGATTTTTGCAGACGCTCTGGACGTAAAACCCCATATAACAAGCCACAGATGGCGAAGCTAACCACCAGCCATGGACCACTCATCCTAATCATTTCCCAGAAAAATTGGGGAAATTCATTCATAATGCAAACCCTATGGCTTTACTAACAACCTTAGCCATTTTTTTGCGATTCAAATCCTCATGTTTCTCACTTTCGTTGATAATCAATGTGCCACGTAAGATTTGACCATATTTTTCTAGATAGTTAAAATCTTTACCAGCGTTGTAGATGGTAATATCTACTTTGTCAGCATGATTTTCTGCCACTTCCCGCAGAAAATTTTCATTGCCGTCACAGCACGGGCAGGTGTTGATAAATTCGATTTTTGTCTTAACCATTTTTAATCTCCTTGATACAAGCCCCTATTGCCCCTGCAAATTGGGCATTGGGGTCAGTTTTAACATCAAATCCTGTGGTTTTTGCGATTGCAGTTACCAGCATATTAGAGCGAGCCAACCCACCCGTCATAAGTAGGGACTTTGTGCCATCAAAGCCTATTTTGGCAGTCATCTGATGCACCCGTTGTGCTATGGATTGTAGCACTCCCGCTAAAATTTTGCCACGGTCAATTTGGGCGGCAAGACTGCTGATAATCTCGGTTTCTGCAAAAACAGTACATATACTGGTAACATGGCTAGCTTCTGTGGGGTGGGCAAAATTATCAACTTCATCCAGTTTAATGCCTAACACATCACAAGCCATGGTTAGGAAACGACCTGTTCCAGCAGCACATTTATCATTCATCAAAAAGTCTGCTGGTTTTCCACTTTCCAATCTAATAACCTTACTGTCCTGCCCACCAATATCAATGACACCGCCAATATTAGGGATAAGAAATTCCGCCCCCAAAGCATGACAGGTAATTTCCGTATATGTTTTATCCGCAAAAGTTATGGCATCCCTTCCATAGCCAGTAGCTACAACCCTAACATCTTCACGCCTAAGCTCATTAGTTGCGAATAGAGCATCCAGAGCTGACTGTGCAGAAATCATAGGGTTCCATCCAGTTTTTTCTATGTGAAGCTTCTCTATGTAGCCGTTCTTAAAAAGCACTGCTTTACACATGGTGGAACCAGAGTCGATGCCGACAACCCAACACATTACATCATCTCCAAAAATGCCGCAAGCCTTGTTTTTAGCTGTGCTGTATCGGATGTGGAATAATCCGTTTCCACGCTGATAAATGGAACGTCATGGGATTGCATCAATTTGCGTATTTCCACCGTTTCAATTGCATATGTATGACAAGCGGTTAGCACCATTTCGACCACGCCGTCCACCTTAAAATCCTTACAAAGCTGGGTAAGAAGGTCGTAGCGGTTGGTGTTTGGTGACATGACAGAGCATCCGATTTGCAAGTATCTGTCCGCAATCGCCCTGTAAGGCTCGGCATTTTCGTCGATATTTAGTGCAACAGGTTTGTAGCCAATACAGTTTTCGTACACCACCACAACGCCACCGCTTTCCTCGATAGCCTTGACCACCTTTTCCGTAACGCCAGCCAGCGGGCAACCCGTCACAAGGATACGTTTAGCGTTTTCTGGCACGTTGCGGACACCATTATCATAATCCATCTTGACTTTATCAATCATCTGACGCAATTCTTTGTTTTTTTCTTCCAAGTCAAATTTGAAAAGTTGCCCATAATTTAGTTTTAACTGCTCTGACCCCATAATGGGCGGTGGATTCAGCATACTAAGTTCTGCAAATTCTTTAAGCAAACTACGGGTTTCGTTTTTGATTTTAATAGCGGATTTAATGGCTTCATCAGTAATTGTCACGCCAAAGTCTGCTTCAACACGCTCTTTTAACCGTAGAACCTCTTTATACCACAGCTCTTGAGAAGCTTCGTCAAACTGACTTTGAGGTAACTGCATCACATGGACATTCTTAATTTCGCCCATAAGTTCGTACATCTTCTTTTTTCCATCACAAGTGGTTTCGCCAACCACCAAATCAGCAAAATAAAGGTATGGACATTTGTCCGTCACCGCAAAGCCATAACTAGATTTTATGAGAGGGCATAGGTTGCGGGGCAACACTTTCTCTGCTTCTGCAATGGTTTCATCGCTAAATGCACAAATACCCACAGGCACAGCCCCCGCCGCAATGAAAATTTCTTCTGGGGTATAGGTGCAATACATTCCGACTACCTTTTTGCCTGCATCTTTTAATTTCTTAATATCCAAAAACCCTTGTTTACGGGCGTCAGCAAAGCCATCAAAATCAACTGGTAAAGCATTATCGTTCATATGTAACCTCCGACATTTTTTGATTAAATTATGCCACAAGTATCATAAATTTTCTAATATCAATTATTAATGAATTTTATGAATATTATCAAAATATCTAATAAACAGTAAATTGTTTATAAAATCGTTGTAAGATTTGTTGCCATATGATAAAATCAATTTTATTCATAAAACGACTTTGAAAAGAGGTGCGACTATGAAAGATAGCACAATGATGATATGTTACTGCTCAAATGTCACAAAAAATGAAATTCTTATTGCTATTAGTAATGGAGCAACAACCATGGATGACATACGTAGCAAAACAAATGCCTGCACCCTCGGTCTTTGTGAAGAGTTTAACCCAGAAAAGAGATGCTGCTCCCCTGAAATAATTACAATCCTTAAAGAAGCCCGTGAAATAAATCCATAGCCAATATTTGTTGAAAATTAGGACACTGATAAATGCGTCATATCGACTTTTATATTACATTACGAACTAATTCAAAAAAATGTACAATCAAAAATCCCCTGCGTTGAACAACGGAGGGGATTTTGTTACATATTATGGGTTTCTACTATAAGGTTTTGAGACCAAGAACCCCATTACCACTAATAAACATAGTGGTAATGGGGGGACTATATATTTAACAGTTTAACTTAGTTAGATTATCAAAAAACAACACCATTGTTAACCCGACTAACATTGGTGTTGTTTTTTATTTACGTTTGACTTGATTATAGATTTCACTTTTTGACACTCCCCGCTCTTTGGCAGCAAGCTTTATAGCATCTTTTTCACTATGTCCTTGTCCCATAAAACCATTAATATGTTCTTGCACATTTTCAGGAAAATCGACAACTTGCTCAACTGCACCTTCCACAATAATCACAAATTCCCCACGAGGGGCGGTGTCCGTGTAGCTATCTAGGATTTGGGTGAATGTTCCACGTGAAACATTCTCAAATTTTTTGGTAAGCTCTCTCACAATGGCGACTTTTCTATCACCAAGCATATCCCGCATTTCGGTAAGTACAGTTATTAGGCGGTGAGGGGCTTCATAAAACACCATTGTGCGATGCTCCGTGACAAGTCCTCCCAAAATCCTTTTGCGGTCAGATTTGTCACGGGGCAAGAAGCCTTCAAAAACATGGGGGTGTATGGTGAAGCCAGACAACACAAGGGCAGACAGTCCCGCAGTTGCCCCAGGGCAAATGGTAACGGTTATGTCCTCGTCATGGCAGGTCTGTATCAATTCCCGCCCAGGGTCAGAAATGCCAGGCATACCAGAATCGCTCACCAAAGCAATCTTTGCACCACCCCGCAACCGCTCTATCAGTTGCTTTCCCTTTGTTTCCTTGTTGTTTTCATGGTAGCTGGTTGTCGGGGTTTTGATTTCGTAATGATGCAAAAGTTTAGCCGTGTGTCGTGTGTCCTCGGCAGCAATCAAATCCACTTCGCCAAGTACACGCAACACACGCAAGGTAATATCCTCCAAATTCCCAATGGGTGTGGCACAAATATACAAAATTCCGTCAACCATAGTACATCTCCCTTACCTCTGCTGTGTATTCACCATCGTCCCCGTAAATAATCAAAGGTGCGTCAATCTTTAACTGTGGTCCACCGCCTTTGGTCGCTTTAATTAGTACTAAATTTGGCGGTTTACCTACCTTAGACTGCACAAACCGTAATATTTTAGGGGCAAGCCCATGTCTATCAAATGCCAAAATTATATCTGCCAACCGCTGGGGGCGATGAACCATATAAAATGTTCCACGTGGAACAAGCCAGCGACTTGCCGCCTCTGCCACATCATCCAAGACACATTCAATTTCGTGTCTAGCAATGGCAAGGGCTTGGTCAGGGCTGATTTTGCCATCATTTATCGCCATATAAGGCGGGTTACAGGTTACAATGTCAAAACCATCAGAAGGAAAAGTGCTTGCATCACGCAAATCACCACAAACAATCCGTACCTTTTGACTGATGCCGTTTAACTCCACAGAACGCATAGCCATGTCCGCAGCCTTTTGCTGAATTTCCAACCCAGTAAAATGCTCACCGACAGTCTTTGCTGATAGCAAAATTGGCACAATCCCATTACCGCTACACAAATCCAGAACCCGCTGACCCTTATGCACCTGTGCAAACGCAGACAACAATACCGCATCCATACCAAAGCAAAACCCATTAGGGTTTTGGATAATTTTCAAACCATCCCTATGCAAGTCATCCAACCGCTCGCCTTCCTGCAACAAAGCCTAATCCCCCCTAGCAAAACACATATGGTAAATAGAAGTTTAACAAAAATAATCCAGAGTGTCAAATGCTCTGGATTATTTTTGTTAACTATTTCGCCGACTGTAAGATGAATATAGTGCCTTCAACCCCATATCCCAACTTTTCATAATAAGGGTCTACACCGCTCATAACATAAACCGCACTATGAGGAAAATCACGGCATACTTGTTCCATCAACATACGCCCATACCCTTTTCCTCGATAATCCTTATCCACAAGCAAATCCACTATATATACACCAAATCCGAAATCATCACGGACACGGACGTATCCGCACAGTGTTTCACCCTCATAAGCAAGATAAACGTCACATTCTTCCAAGGCTCTTTTATATCTTGCTCGGTTTTCGCCTTGCCAATATGTCCATTCCAAGCCTTCACGCTCAATTAAGGAAAATAATTCATCCTCCTCATCTGAGCTATAAGACTTAATTAGCACTTTCTCTATTTTATATCGGTTACACTCTGTGTCGAATAACACAAATCCGCTTGACAGCAATGCCTTTTCAGAAGCTTTGTTGCCTTCACCAATGTCTGCAACAACTCGCTTGGCGTCTGGTAAAGTGAAGATTTTATCAACAAGTTGTGTGATAATGCCTTTACCCAAACCCTTACCAAGATACAATTCCTCTCCTATAAAATAGTCGATACAATATGAACCTGCAAGTTGCAAAGCACCCCAGCCCTCATCGCTGTCTATACATTTGTAATACTGACAAAACCCTATGGGACGACCATCATACATGGCTATAAGATGTGTTAAAAATTGAAATTCGCCATGGCGGTTTTCGATTTCATAAACCCAATCGTCAATAGAGCAATCTCCTGGCACTTCGTACCATCTCTTTATATGCTCTTTGTTCAGCCAGTCTTCCACCAAAGTTATATCGTTGTCATTTAATAATCTTAATTCTAACATAGTTTTGTCCTCCAAAATAGTTGTAATTATTATGATATGTACCAACTTCATATATTCGGAGGTCCACGGATTCTTACTAAACTCGAGGTTTAACAAGGGGGTCTAATTTTATTCATATTAACACTCCTCCTATCACAATACTGGTGTTTCTAGCAGTCGCAGGGATTTGGTGTTGCAGTCAATTTCGGCGGTGATACCATATGGCAAAACGCAAATAGGGGCGGTATGTCCAAAGTTTACATTATATAATATGGGCATATCTGGTCGGTGGGCTTCTTTGGCAACTTGCATAAGGACGGTCTTATATTCCTCATAAAATTTCTCCCCGCAGGGCTTACCAAAGATAATGCCGCCAATACGGTGGGTAATTCCCTGTGCTGTCAAACCTCGCAAAATCCATTTTATGTGGTCTGGACTTGGATGAACCTCGGAGGTTTCTAAAAACAGTAAGGCATTGTCCCATTCGTCTCCTGATGGCCAAATTTTGCTACCGACAATCATAGGCAACACATCAAGGCAACCACCGAGTAGCTTTCCACGTGAAACACCTTTGCCTTGTAACAACTCATAGCCCTTGAGGTCCGGGGTCATTGTGCGAGCAATGTTGCAGTTGGATTTGTCGCTCCACTCCAAATACTCCCCTGTCCAAACTGGACTCGGTTTAATCTCCAAATGGTCTGTTGGCTCAAAAATTACGTTTTTGATGTGTTGGATGGTATAGTCGTGCATAGCAACATTTTCGGCAAACTCTACCATAATGCAACCGCCGTAAAAGGACACAACTCCTGCCTTTTGCATCATAAAATGGTTTGCCGTGGTATCCGAATAACCCATAAACACCTTGGGGTTTTCACGTATAACATCAAAATCTACATAGGGCAACAAGCGAATAGCATCATCTCCACCAATCATGCAGATAATACCTTTTATATCAGGGTTTCTGAAGGCATCCATTAAATCCTTTGCACGAAGGGCTGGATTATCATACAAAAACTCAATTCCCTTTAGTGCGTGGGGCATCGTAACCACATTAAGCCCAAAAACTTCCTCCAGCCGTTGTTTACCTCGCTGGTATCGGTGCAAAAACGCTTCCTCGCCACCCAACCCACTGGATAGGGATACAATGGCAACCGTATCACCCCTTTTCAGCCTTGCTGGTTTAATCATCTTCTTCTCAACTCCTCAACAATTTCCCGCATGACATCACAAAAACCCTTTGGATTGTCTATATCAGTGATATGCCCTGCATCCTCCACCCAATAAAGCTTTTTGTGAGGGGCGTTTATTTTTTCAAAATACTCCGCCGCCGTAGTGCTGGGGGTCTGCCAGTCATCTCTGCCAAGGATATAGTAAACAGGTAGGTCGTACTGGGTTATATCCCAAATTGTATAATCCGCAAGGCTATCTTGAAAATCTTTGTTTGCCTTAATGCTTTTCATATACATGGGTAAGTCAGTAAGCTTAAAAACTGGACTTTTAAGTGCCACCCTAAGCAATTTTGAAACATTAATAGCCTGCCCGTGCTTGGATTGCAAACGCCCAAAACGAAACATATGGTTGTTATAATTTTCAAGGCTGACATTAGGGTAATCCCCCAAGGCATCTAGCTTTTTTAAGTCACCTTTTGCCCCTTTGGTTTCAAGAGTTTGGCGTAGGTGGTCGTAAGAAGCCCGCATTTCACGTCTAGTATCCACCACGTGACCGTTACCCACATAGGCAAACACATCACTTGGGTATTTAAGCACGTATTGCGTACCCAAAACCGAACCCCATGACTGACCCCACAAAATAATCCTGTTGGTTTGGTATTTTTCCTTTATATAAGCGATGGTTTGGCGTAAATCTTCCAGTAAGGTATCTATATTTAGTTCTCCTCGTTTTACTACATTCCTTTTTAAGGTTTTGAGCGTCCCTCGCTGGTCGTAATACACCAGATTTGCAAAATCCCAATACTCTTTTAAGGTATGTCCGCCCATTGCAGTAGACGAACCAGGTCCGCCATGTAACATCAACACAACTTCTTCATGGTCTGATGGGTAATGCAGAAAATACTGGTTGATACCATTTATCGGCACATATTCTTCAATATAACTCATATTTCCCCCTCGTGCCACTAATACAATTAAAGGCGGGGGCAAGCCACCCGCCCTACATGGTGTTATAATTAAAATTTGTTTTAGCTACAGTTGTTATTATGCCAATCGCTACACAAAAGCGGATACTCACAGTTTTTTACGGCATCCTCATAGGTGACATTTCCATCGGTTTCTATGATGGTTTTCAGATAAGCTCTCAAGTTTTTGATTGACGAAGCGACCTTTTGCCCCTCAAAAGCTGGTCCGTGTCCTGGTATCATTGTCAGGTGGGAATATTTCTCGAGATTGTCCAAGGCGTCCATCTGGATTTTAGCATCACTTTTACCCGCACATAGATATGGCAAGGTTTGTTCTCCACTATTTGCAAAAACTAGCTCGTCTGCAACACACAAAAACTGGTCGTTGATTTTTACCAGTAATGTATCCACCGAGTGACCAGGGGCTGGGATAAGCTCCAGCTTATGTCTGACAAATTCTATGGTTGTTGATGTATCCACTGTGGTTGTTGGGGTATATTTTCGTATTTCCTCCTCGCTTGTCTTATAAAAAGCGAAGGTTTCATGGAAGCGTATGCTCCCGAAAAAGGGGATGTTAGGCAACGCTTCTAAACCAGAATAGTGGTCGGAATGGAAATGCGTAATTATTATTTTGTCAATTGTTATGCCCTTTGCGGATAAGTCATCCATGGCTTGCTTTGCATAATCTTCAAAGGCAACATCAATCAGCAAAGCCTTGTCGCCATCAATAACGGCGACTATATTATACCCAACTGGGCTTGTTTCACTTCTTGGTGGAAACATATATTGGATTACATCGTTCGATAGTTGAATTTTATTCATTTTTATCTCCTTAGCTAAATGTGGTACCGCTTTTGCCAGCGATGGCATCCCCTGCTTTTTCTAGCAGAGCAATTATCGCTTTTTTACCACCGTTTTCGATAAAGCTTGCACAAGCTTGCACCTTTGGTAGCATACTGCCTGGTGCAAAATGCCCTTCGGCTTCGTATTTTTTGGCTTCTTCCACTGTTAGGGTGTCTAAATCTTTGTGGTCTGGCTTTTGGAAGTTAAGAGCTACGTGGGTAACGGCAGTTAGAATTATGAGGGTGTCTGCCCCGATAAGTTCTGCCATTTTGGCGGATGCAAAGTCTTTGTCAACCACTGCGTCAATGCCTTTCCAAATGCCAGCGTCGTCATAAACTGGCGTGCCACCGCCTCCGCAGGCGATAACAATCATATCGTCAGCCAATAGCTTTTTAACTACGTCCTTTTCTACGATGTCAACTGGCTTAGGGGATGCCACTGCCCAGCGCCAGCCACGCCCAGCATCTTCCATGTAATATTTGCCAGTTTCCGCCATTATTTTTTTGGCTTCTTCTTCAGTGCTATAAGCTCCAATGGGCTTGGTGGGCTTTAGGAAGGCGGGGTCGTTCTTGTCTACCACTGTTTGGGATGGGATTGTGGCAACCTCTTTGTTGATGCCACGTTCGGAAAGCTCGTTGCGGATTGCTTGTTGGATGTGATAACCTATGTAACCTTGGGACATGGCAATGCACTCTACCAGTGGCATATCGTCTTTGCCAGCATCCATTAGAAGCTTTATCATGCCCACCTGTGGGCCGTTTCCGTGGGCAACCACAACCTTATGCCCATCTGCCACAAAATCTACTACGGATTTCGCAGCTTGTTTTACCATTTCCAATTGCTCTTTTACATTGTTACCTAGGGCATTGCCCCCTAAAGCTAATACAACTGTTGACATAAATTTTCCTCCTGTGTATGTAAAATTGTTGTTGACATATTAAAGGTCTTTCATTCGCATTTTTGTGCGGTAGGAATATCCACCTTCTGAATGTGGAGTTTTTAGCCAGACGATGATACCTAAAGTACTAAATATGGTGATTGTAGTGAGGGTGAAGATGACACCCCACTCTATAGGTGGCGGGATTGGTTCAAGGGTTGAAAGCATTTGGAAAATGCGTTGTCCATGCTCCCCTTCCCATTCTTCGTCAGATAACCTAACACGAATTTCTATTACACTTCCTTGACCTGCCTCACGTAAAAATATTTGACGATAATACCCAATATCCCAGTGATAAGGCGGCAATCTTTCTGATACAAAAAATGGGAAGCTATCTGTTGGTGGATAAAACAGTGTATTACCATCCTCCCAAGCAGCTACCCATCGCCAACTCGGGAGCGTGATAGCATTAACTAAATTCCTGTCAGTTTCATTGCAACTAACACTTATAAAACCAAGGCGAACTTCTGAAGCGTAGTAATATCGACTGTCGATATACACAACAAAACCAGGCCCAGTTGGCGACCATGACCACGAACTTCCTCGAACCTCTGGTTTCACTTCTACACGTTTCAAGTATAAGCTTTCAGTAAAGCCAGATAAAAATAGGAGTATGAGTACCAACAATGGTAATATTCTTTTTGGAAATTTCATAAACAGACCCCTTTCTCTAGGGTATCGTATTCAGAATTGGGGCGGGCAATGCCCGCCCCTACCTTTATCGAGTGGTTTGCACACTGTGGGTAACGAATTGTCCACCCAAAAACTCTCCTGCCACTTTGTGGGTTAGAATTTCTTGGTGCAACCTACCATTTTGCAGGCTGGGTCGCATTTCTTTTACGATTGCAAAAACCCTATCACCATCCACTTTCATGGTAGAAATTTGGGAAAACGGCTCTAACATCCCGCCTGTGTAGGGCGTCTGCACAAAATGTTCTTCGATAAGCCTTGCACGGATTGCGTTTTCCGCAGATGGGGCAATGTCACCGATATTAAGGTCTATTGTGTATGCGGTGCGGGGCAGGTTCATGTAAATGGTTTCGATTTCTAAGCTAATTCTTGCACCACCTACACCTTCAAAATTTGCGTTATTGCGGGTGTCAAAAACCACATCTGTCCCACGGGAATCATAACGCACTGCACCTTCCAAGCGGTGGGTTATGCCATCATCGTCGGTAAATACAAGACTTGATGTCATGGTGGTTGGCACACGACCTTCTTGGCGTTGCCATGTATTATAATCTTCATCATAAACCAAAGTGGAACGAACACCACCTAAAGGCATAATGAACATTGGACCTTGCCTTGTCATGCCTTCAATGGTTACAAAATGATTGCTATCCAGCCACATTTCCTGCTCACGATTGCTGCCTGGCACAAGTAATGGGGTGATGGACATGGTTTGGTTTACATTGAAATACCTGTACAATCCATCTAAAAGTACACTTACTTCACCCCCAAGGGTACGTAATGGACCAAAGTCCATACGGGCAATTTCTACACTTCCGTCAAAATATGCGGTTTCCATTTCGCCACTGATGGGCGGAAGAAAAACAGCCCCTTGACGCAGAACCACAGATGCGATGCTGTCACGTTGTTTTAACACAAATCCGCCGTCACTGAAATTGTGGGACAGGGACAGACCAACAGTACTGCCACCACCAGAGAATAAACCATGTGTCATCCGCACATCAATCCCCAACAGTATGTCTGTTTCAAAAGTTACGGGATGGTTAAAATGTCTTGCAAAAGCAATGTCACCGCCGTAATATGCCAAATCCACATCCACCGTTACCCCTGTTTCCAAGTCGGTGATGGACAGGGTTAGACCTTCAGCTTCTGGACTTACAGGTTGAAAACGCACAGGGATGTGGTTAAGAGAAAGTTGGCGCATGGGGTTGGTTGCAAAAGCAATGTCTTGCCTGTAGCTGTTGCCGTCAAAGTCTGTTAGGGCGATAAAAAAGCGGGTTAAGTCTATATCTCCTTCAAAATAAAAGGTGGTTGCAGCAGCGTCTAGTAAAATTCGCCTTAAAATTAATTCTTCACCGCCTACATTTATAGCTAGGTTTACGAAAGCGTGGTTTGCACTGTTAAAACCACCATGGGGCTGGTATATGCGACGCACACCATCATCGCCATCTGACCCTCGGCTCATAGCAAACACCACAACGACCCCCACAAGGGAAATCACTGCCACCGTTGCCATTGCAATTATGGCTATGCGTAACATTTTTGGTGCAGCTTTTATATCTTGCAAGATTTTGTTATCTTTAAGACTCTGTTTTATGGATGGCGGCTTAAATGTACGCTTCTTTTTTTCTTTCCCTTGTTTTTCTTCCTTTTCTTCTCCGTAAATTACTGCACCTTCTGGCAGGGAATCTGCAGTAAGGATAAGTTCACCTGAACTTTCTTCATCGTTAACCTTTTCGATGGAATCCAAAAAATCGGCGTTTGGTCCACGCCCTTCGTCATCATCTTCTTCTTTTTGTGTCATTAATGCTTCAAGTATGGCATCCAAGTCTTCTTCTTCAGAATCCGAACCACTCATGGCACCTAAAATTTTATCTAAATCGTCAGCCATTGCTTCCTCCTAAAAATTTCAACATGGTTGTCCAGTATTATACCACACTTTGCCCAAAAAGAAAAGGTTTGAAAATATTTTTGTTTTATGTTATAATAGTATTGATTGATAAGATGGGGGTGGTCTATGCCTATGGAAAATATATTTATAACCTTTGAAGGCGGAGAAGGGGCAGGTAAAACCACCCAAATTCAGATGTTGCATGACTATTTGTCGGCACAGGGTCTGGCGGTGGTGGCGGTGCGCGACCCTGGCGGGACTGCCATTGCAGAGCAAATTCGTGCCATGGTTAAAAGCAATGCCAATGCTGATATTTATGTGCGGACGGAAGCATTGCTGTATCTGGCAGCACGATGTGAGATGGTAGAGAAGCTTATAAGACCCCATCTGTCGGCTGGTCGGATTGTTTTATGCGACCGTTTTGCGGATTCTACAATTGCTTACCAAGGTTTTGCCAATGGGCTGGAAGTAGAGGGCTTGGAATATATCGGCAGATTTGCCACAGGTGATTTAACACCAACCCTAACTTTTTACCTAAAAATTAGCCCACAGGATGGGCTTTTGCGTAAGACTGCCCAGCAAGACCTTGACAGGGTGGAAAACAAGGGCTTGGGGTATCATAAGAAGGTGGAAGAAGGTTTTGAGCATCTTGCCAAGAATAACCCCCAGCGGATTATCACCATTGACGCCACCCTGCCAATTGATGAGATACACCAAATTATTGTAAATAGTACAAATAGAATTTTCTAGCAAGACAATCATTCCATATGCAAACAACCAAACGGCTTTGGTTGAAAAGAATGTTGCTGGCCTAAAATAAAAGGAGGACAAAATTATGAAATTTATTATGGCTATTGTTCAAGACGAGGATGCAATTAAACTTATTGATAAGTTAAGCGAGCATCGTTTTATGGTAACTAAAATGGCATCTACTGGTGGTTTTTTACGCACTGGTAACACCACGCTAATTTGTGGTGTGGATGACGAAAGGGTGGAGGAATTTATTAGCCTTGTGGAAAGTAATTGTAAATCCCGCAAGCAAATTACCTCTGTAAACGCTTCCCACCTTTCCACTGCCGATAACTATGTTCCATATCCTGTGGAAGTTGCTGTTGGCGGTGCCACCATCTTTGTTTTGGACGTTGCGGAGTTTAGGAGAGTTTAGATGTCTATTAAGATTGGAGATGTGGGTACGGTTGCAACCCCGCAACAAATTTCCGCTGTTAAAGAAAAATTTGATACTGGCGAATTTGCTTTTACCCTTAAAAGAGTTGCAGGCGAAGGGCTTGCTGAGCGTCTAGAAGGGCTAATTACCGATATTAACCTGTGGGGCAAAAAAATTGCCGACCACAGGGATATTGGCGACCTTAAAAAATATCGTGCCTTGGTGCAAGAGTTTATAAACGAAGTCGTCACAAATTCCCATGAATTTTCACGGGAAAACTTTTTGGATAGGCGGGGACGGCATCGTGTTTACGGCATTGTACGTCAAGTAAACCAAGAATTAGATGCTTTGGCACAAGATTTGTTGGTAAACGAAGCAAAGCATATAGATATTTTGTCTAGGGTTGGTGAAATTCATGGTTTGCTTTTGGATATGGTTATCTAGCAAGTAAAGAACTAGGTGAGGGATATGAAGCAGTTAATTGTTTTGGCTGACATGGAAGGTGCAAGCGGAATTTTTGACCATAATATTACTTGGCTGTACAACGGGCAAGATGATTGGCGAAAATTTGGTCGGGATTGTATAACGTCTGATATGCTGGCGGTTTGTAAGGCAGCAAAAGATTTTGGCATTGATGAAATTTTGCTTTACGACTTTCATTGGGCAGGTAATCCAGAATTTAATATCATTTTAGAAAAACTACCATCTATGGTGCGTGTTTTTGACGTAGTGGACAGATGTATGTTTTATGAAAAAATGCGGGGGCAGGCTGCCCGTAATGCTTTTGGCATAATTACCCTTGGGCAACATGCCAGATGGGAAACGCCAAACGCATATTTTGAACACACAATCCAATCCCCGCCAATTAAGAACATTTTTGTTAATGGCTTGCACATAGCAGAAATTGGTTTCAGTGTGCTAAATTTTGGCGGGATACCCTATCTTGCTAATATCGGGTGTCAGGCGTCCATGACGGAAGCCTTGGAGCTTTCTGACAGCATTGTGACAATTCCCGTCAAGGACAAAGCAAAAAAATGGGAGCCAAGCCCCCAAGAAACATTCCCATTGATTTATGACGGCGTGCTAAAGGCTTTACAGCAAGCCGACAAGGCAAAAGTGGTTAAACTGCCACCACCTTACAGCTTCTCGATGGAGCTATGTGATGGTTTTGCATACGACACCAATGCCGAGATGAGTTGGAAAGGGGAAATCACCCCTAAAAATGCAGAGTGGACAGCACCTACCATCGAAATGGGATTGGAGCTTTTTCATCATGTGCGTGCTTTGATAAGTAAAGATGATAGGGTTTGAGAAAGGAAATGTTCCACGTGAAACAAATTCTTGGAAACGAACTTACACTACGCTCCATGGCTTCGGCTGTGGGTCATAGGCGGATTAGCCACGCTTATATATTTTGCGGTGGCAAAGGCTTTGGCAAAAAAATGCTGGCAAGGCATTTTGCCAAAGCCGTTTTGTGCCATAGCCCAAATGATGGTATGGCTTGTGGTGGCTGTAAATCCTGCAAAACTTGTGACAGCGGAAACAATCCAGATTTGGTCTTTGTACAAAGCGAAAAGTCGGCACTAAGTGTCGGCGAGGTACGGAGCAATCTGTTGGCAGACCTAGCTGTGTTGCCCCATGGGGGCGAACGTCGGGTTTACATTATCCAAAATGCAGATATGATGAACCATCAGGCACAAAATGCTTTGCTATTGTCTTTGGAAGATGGTCCAAAGCATGCCGTTTTTATGTTGTTGGCAACGGGACTTGGTGGGTTTTTGCCGACAATCCTTTCCCGCTGTGTGGAGTATAAAATACCACCACTTGGCACAGGTGTTATCGTCCAGCATCTTATGGGACAAGGTGTACCTCAAGATAAAGCACAAATTGCCGCCGAATTTTCTGGTGGGGGCGTTGGGCGAGCCTTAACATTGCTTGATGACGAGGAATTTGCCCAAATACGCACCACAACAATTAATTTGGCACAAACAATCAGCGGTATGGGCATAGCAGAAATTTTTGCTACCGCAAAAGAATTGGAACAACAAAAAGAACATATTATTGATATTTTAGACATTTTACAAATGCTTTACAGAGACGCCCTTGTAACATTTTATGATGTGGATGCTTTACATAAAATCCACGCCATCACCGATGCACGTGAAAAATTACGTGCAAATTGCAATTTTCTAATGACGGTCGAACTTTTGCTGTTGAAACTTGGAGGCAAATATAATGAAGAAACATATAGATAAAACGAAACAAGGAAAAGAAGCTAAGGATATGGAAGTTATCGGCGTTCGCTTTAAGAAAGCGGGCAAAATTTACTATTTTGACCCATCTGGTAGCCAGTTTGAATATGGCACTGGCGTTATAGCCGAAACTATCCGTGGTGTGGAGTATGGCACGGTTGTTATGGCTAACAAAATATCCCGTGTAGAAGCGGCTTGGATGCCCCTTCGCAAACTTAACCGCATTGCCACTGAAAATGATTTAGAGACCCTAAAAGCCAACAAACAGCGGGAAAATGAAGCTTTTGACATATGCTTGGAGCGTATTGAAAAACACAGGCTTGGCATGAAATTGGTTGATGTAGAACTTACTTTTGACGCTGCCAAAATAATATTTTATTTTACGGCAGACGGGCGTGTGGATTTTCGTGAGCTGGTTAGGGATTTGGCTGGCGTGTTCCGTATGCGAATCGAGCTTCGTCAAATTGGTGTTCGGGACGAATCTAAGTTGTTAAACGGCATCGGGGTTTGCGGTCGAACTTTATGTTGTTCCACCTTTTTGCCAGACTTTCACCCTGTGTCGATTAAAATGGCTAAAGACCAGAACCTGTCACTTTCTCCCACGAAAATTTCTGGGGTTTGCGGGCGGCTGATGTGTTGTTTGAAATATGAAGAATCTCATTACGACGAACTTAACCAAATTATGCCTGGTGTAGGGGATATTATAAAAGTTGCGGATGGCGAGGGAGAGGTTATTTCTACGTCAATTTTACGCCAAACCCTGCGGGCTGTAATTCGTAAAAACCCGAAAGATGCCCCGTCAATTAACACATATCATGCCAATGAAATTAAGATTTTGAAAAAGGCAGAGGTGCCAGAGTGGGAAGAACGCCGCAAAGGACGGTATAGAGAGTAGTTTGGGACAAGGTGCTTCTGTACTAATCATCCGCCAAAAGTTTATGTCGGTTGTGGCAGTCAACACAAAAATTCCGCAAGGCTCTCTTGCGTTGATATAGATATTCTAAAATTCCGAAAGGGGACTGATTTATTATGAAAAGCAGAACTGTTACTATTTCAACACGGAGAGTGATTTCGACATAACTCTCCGTCATATTTCAAGGAGAGTGTTTATGGTAAAACCAACAAACATAGAAATTAAGAAGTTTAATGATTTGGATTTTGATATTTTTGCACAGATGGTCGGGGTGTATTTTATCGAAGACCTTGAAGAAACACTTAATCACAACCCACCCATTGGGATGTGCAAAGCAATGACGCAGGCCGCCAAAGATGGTATAATTCATCTTGACCTTCTGCACTTAGATGATACGGCAATAGGTTTCATAATGTATCAGGTAGATAGCCCCGAAAGTAATTGGTGTGAAAAAGAGGGCTATGGCTTTATAAGGGAGATGTATATTCGCAAAGACCATCGTAAGCAGGGCTATGGAAAAGTCCTTGTTGCCCATGCCGAAAATGAGTTGAAAAAGCTGTCAGTTCCATATATCTACCTCACTTCTTCCAATGATGACTTTTGGTTGGGTGTTGGATATGTCGAAACTGGTGAAGTTTGTGAAAAAAACAGCCTCGGTATTTTAATAAAACAACCATAACTTGTTGATTTAATTGGCAAGTTAGAAGCCCAAAACACCCCACTATTTGCGGGGTGTTTTTATTAATCGGACAAATCAATACATTACCCTACTTTAGAGTTTTGTTAAAAAATGTTTCGCTGGACATATGGGGTGGTCGCAGGTAACGGTTTAGAGCAAAAAGACCGTCAATATCCCCCACGGTTATGGTGTTGGGCTTTTCGTAACAGGACAAGCTTGCCAGATAACCACCATCACGTATAATCTCATCAGAGGCGGGGGATAAAATGCCCAACGGATAAGTCAAGCTATTTGCTGTAAGCCCCACATTATCCAGCAAAACATCAGCAAATTTTTTCAAGTCGCCCAAAAGTCTTTCCCTATATTGGTCAAGGCTTTCCGCTCTTTTCTTGCCAACACCAGCCGAGCCATGAAGGTCATATGTGTGGCTTTGAATTTCTATTCGACCACTCTCATGGGCTTTTCGCACACAATCCCATGTCATATGGGGAAATTGGTATTCTTTGCCTTCCTCTGCAAGCTTTGTATATTGGTCTGTTGTCGCCCCGATGATAGCCATGGTTATGCGGGCATCATATGTTTCCAACATGGGCAACATAATGTCAACCGCTGGTTGCCGACCATCATCAAAACTTAGTACGATGGGTTTTGATGGCAACGGCTTACCCGAATGTACGAAGTCAATTAAATCTTGCATTATAACCGCAGTATAACCATTTGCCGACAACCATTTTAAGTCATCCTCAAACTCCGCCACTGTAATTTCCCAGCGGTTACTGGGGTTATCTTCTAAGGCGTGGTACATGATAATCGGCACATCCGCCGTTTCCCCCGCTGGCAGACCCGCCAACAACGGATTAATGAACGCAAAAGCCAACAATGTAAATAATAGATTTTTCATAAATTTGCACCTCACAATAAATAATCTTTATTGTTTGCGTCTCTTAGCTTGTCTAAACCTAGAACCTTTTGTAAATCCACTTGTAAATTTGTTGATTGTTCTGTATAATACTGTTGAGGTGAAATTATGACATATGAGCAAGCACAGGAATATTTATTAAACAGTTACGGAGTAGGACGAAAAAAAGGGCTAAACGCCATGGCAGACGCTTTGTCAAGGCTTGATAACCCCCAAGATAAAATCAAAATTATCCATGTGGCTGGGACAAATGGCAAGGGTAGTTTTTGTGCCATGATGTCCGCTGTTTTGCAAGACGCAGGGTATAAAGTCGGTGTTTTCTGCTCCCCTCATATTGAGGAAGTGGAGGAGCGTTTTGTAATAAACAACGAGATGATTACCCATAGTGACTTTTGCAAGATTTTAACAGAGGTTGCTAAAATCAGCGAAGATATGTTTGAAGCTGGTGATTGTTTTTCGTTTTTCGAGCTGTTGACAGTTATGGCATTTGTTTATTTTCAACAACAGGAAGTTGATTTTTTGTTATTGGAAGTGGGTATTGGCGGGCGTTTGGATGCTACAAATGTGATAACCAATCCATTTTTAACCGCCATAATGCGTATCGGCTTTGACCACATGGAGATACTCGGCAACACCCTTCCAGAAATTGCCTCTGAAAAGGGCGGTATAATCAAAGAAAATCGTCCTTTGGCATTGTATGACGACATAGAGTTGGTTCGTGATATTTTTGAGCAAATAGCAGAGGAAAAAGGGGCAAAAATTTACAATGCTAGGGATTTAGATTTAACAGGCTTTCAAGTTGGGTTGCTTGGCGAACACCAACAGGAAAACGCAAGGGTTGTAATGGCGGCTTGCTCCGCTTTGATGGATTTGGGGGTTAAATTGCGACCAGACCACATCAGATACGGCTTAAAAAACGCCCACCACCCCGCCCGAATGGAAATTATGAGCGAAAACCCCACCATCATCCTTGAAGGGGCGCATAATTTACAAGGTGCATTAGCCTGTGCCGAAAACATGGGCAAAATGTTTGCTGGGCGTGAAATTACCGTGGTTATTGGTATTCTAAAGGACAAAGAAATAGGCGAAATTGTGCGGGCTTTGACCAGCTTTGCAACCCGTGTGGTGTTTACCAAACCGCTATACGATTTTAAGGCATCGACACCCCAAGAATTGCGTGATAGTGCAAGCCTAACGGGTATTGAGCAACATATTGTAGAAAATTGTATCGAAGCCCTTAATTTAGCTGAAGAAATTACCTCTGATGATGGTGTTATCCTGTGTACGGGTTCGCTATACCTAATGGGCGATATTAGAAAATATTTGCGAGAACGATAAGGCATCAAACACACACTATCGTCTAAATTTGAAAAATAGTGCCAGCAGGCATGGGACGGGCAATGCCCGCCCCTACAATTGCGTGTTGGCAATATTGTGGGTTTTTGCACATGCGTGGTAGGGGCGGGCATTGCCCGTCCCACTTATGTAGACGATACCGTACAAGCCCAGGGGATGATGCCGTTAAGCAAAAACACCATTGCGGGGGTTGACCCGCAATGGTGTTTGGTTTATGTTGAAAAATATGCTTGACAAATAGACCTATGAGATGTTAGAATTATCTCAGGTCTAATGGCAGACTTGTATCATTGCCTGTCTGGGAATTCATTTGGTGTGATTATGCCAGACAGGCAACTTTTATACAAGTCTCTAACTAAGGAATATAAAGGGAATGACCCTAATTACATTTTACAGGTTGGTTTTATGTTTGTCAACACTTTTTTGAAGTTTTTTTGTTGAGTGACGCTGAATACACAAAACAATGCCTACGCAACCAAGCGTAGGCATTGTTTTTAATGTTTTCAATTCATTATGAAATCTTTCTAGACATTTACAGAAACTTCCTCTACATCTATGAATTCTTCCACAACTTCTAAGAGTTGTTTAGGTGACAATTGTTGTTCTGTAAACTTTTTCGCCAAATTATGTACAAATACTGAATTTACGCTAATATCTAGCACTTGTTGGGCAACTTCACCATTGACAAGGGCTTGTAAACCGTACGTTCTTGCTGGTTCTCCACATTCTTTAATCACCTCTTGAAAGACCACATTATACACAACTGCCGTGTTCACTTTTTGTTCAATTGTCATTCCATTTTCCTCCTTAGTTGGATAATCATTGTGATAACTTATCACGCAATGTTTTTAAGACCCGCTTTTCAATGCGGCTTACCTGCACTTGGCTCACACCAATGGCCTGTGCAATTTGACTCTGTGTTTTGTCTTGAAAGTACCTCATTACAATAACCTGACGTTCTCTAGCGTCCAATTGACTGATAATTTCACGTAGGGCAATCTTATCAATCATTCTTTCGCTCTGGTCTTCTCCCATCACCTCCAATTTGTCTAGCAAATACACTGGTCCGCCATCGCCCTGATGTACAACAGCGTGTAGGCTTTCCACATCGCTTGCTGCATCCATTGCGTGGGCAAGTTCTTCCACGTCAATTTCTAGGGCTTTGGCAATTTCGGCAACACTCGGCACTTTTCCAGTGGACTGTTGTAAACTTTCTTGAATATATCTTGCCTTAATGGCAAGTTCTTTTAAGGGGCGACTGACTTTTATCATCCCGTCGTCCCGTAAAAACCGCTTAATTTCGCCCATTATCATGGGTACGGCATAGGTAGAGAATTTTACGCCAAAACTTATGTCAAATTTATCAATGCACTTCATCAGTCCTATTGCACCTATTTGAAACAGGTCTTCCAGCTCGTAGCCACGTCCTGCAAAACGCTTAACCACAGACCAGACCAAGCCTGTATTTTCAGTAACCAAGGTGTCCCTTGCCAAACTGTCGCCGTTTTGGCTGGCGGCTATTAGCTCCAATGTCCTGTCGTGGGTTCTGTCTAAGGTTTTTTCCATTGGGTTCACTCCTTAGACCATTTTTTTGTGCATCTTGACAATTGTCCCGCTTGGGCTGGACTGGACTTGTAAGTCGTCCATGAACTCTGACATTACCGTGAAACCCATGCCCGACCGCTCCTCGTCTGGTTTGCTTGTGTATAGAGGTTCGAGGGCTTGTTCTATATTTGGTATGCCTCTACCAAAATCTTCAACTTCTATGTAAATTTCACGGTTTGTGGTTAAATGGCAACGCATGGTTACAAAGCAATCTGTTTCTACGCCCTCATAGCCGTGTATCATGGCGTTTGTGACGGCTTCGCTTACAGCGGTTTTGATTTCGTTTATCTCCGCCACAGTGGGGTCTAGCTGGCTGGCAAAGGCGGCGGCTGTTGCCCTTGCGAAGGATTGGTTTTCGCTAATGGCGAGGAAGGTTAGGTTCATTTGGTTCTCTGTCATGGTTTACATTCCCCTCCCGCTCTCGCTTTCAATTTCATCAATGCCTGCAAAACAAGGGATTATTTTACGCAAGCCCGAAATGTCAAAAATTCTGCTTATCTCTGGACCGATGTTTATGGCAAAGACCCGCCCGCCTGTTTTTTGTAGCTCTTTGTAGCGTCCAATTACCATGCCTATGCCAGAGCTGTCCATGAAGCCCACATGGGCAAAATCGAAAACAATGTTTTTGGCGGTGCTTTCTGAAAATTCATCTTCAAGGCTTTTTCGTATCTTGTCGGCGGTGTGATGGTCAATCTCACCTCTTATCTTGGCGATTAAATTTCCGTTTCGTTCTACAAATTGTATGTCCAAAATCGCTCCTCCTTGGCAATATTAGTGGCTTGTACACTCCACCCTATTCAATCTTAATTACTGATATTGTAAGTTATAACATAAATTCTCAGACAATGCAAGCACTTTTTGTAATTTTTTTCAACTTTTTTCGGAGATTTTGAAATATGCTCTGTCAGTAGCAATTATGTGGGTATATAAATTGGTGAAATTTGTAGTTAGAAATATTTTCTGATTGCTTATTTTAATTATTAACTTAAAGTACACTTGGGTTACATTTTCCATTATAGCATATAATTTTATAATTGCAAGCATTATTTTTTATTTTTCCACCTTTTTTAGTATTTTGTGATTTTTAGCGACAATAATATACATGAAACGATAATAGGGGCCGTGAAATTTATACCCAGTAGTTTGTTTAGATATTAACAATTATAGCAAATATTCCCACGATTGCAAGTACTATTTCATATTTTTTTCATTTATCTGGTATTCTTGGAATTTATACTGGCAATAATATACACGAGACGATTAGAGGGGTGTATAAATTGGGAAAATTCGTGATTGAGAACAA
>WQZZ01000002.1 GCA_009780485.1 Defluviitaleaceae bacterium
AACCCACTAACAGGTGATGATGGACCAAACACAAATGCAGGTGTCCTAGCAGTTCCGTTCTTTGCAAGCTTCGCAGCTCTGTTTGGAGCTTTGATGAGAAGGCGTAAGGATGGTAAGGGTGTTAGGTAGGGGTTAGGAGTGTTAATAAAGACCTGTCGCACAATAATTAGACATACTATGTTATTCATATATGCGTAAGGGTGGTCTGGCTAACTTACTCGAATGAAAATTGTGGTTAGTCAGACCATTTGAATATGAAAGCAGAGCTGCGATGCGGATGTAATTACAATCTTAACCAACAAAAACAACCCCTCATCTACTGGATTACACATTCCTCTTTCAACCCTTCATATGCCTCTCGTCCCGCTCGAAATGGAAAGCGCACTTCCCGAGTATTCTCCCATGGGACGAGTGAAGGATTTGATATGAGGGAGTTTGTGTAGTCTGGTGGATGGGGGGTTGTTTTGTTTGAGGGAATATGTTTTCTGGATGTACTGTAATTTCGACAAAAAAACCAGCCACTTCAGGTGTGAACTGCACCCCAAAAGTTAGAAATTAAAACTAACTGTTTGAAGTCACTTTCCCTTTATGGCAAAATAAAACTATCAGTAAAAACTCGAAGTAGTGCTAGGGGTAATTAGAAGGTGGATTATCATTCAATGATGCCGTAAATATCGTTGGAGTCAAGAACAAAAATGAGTGAGAATGTATTAAGTTTACGATATCATATGACCCAAAAATATGAAAGTCAAAAGGTAGACTTGATTAAAATTTGGCTACCGAAAATTAGTGATTAATGCTTACTTAAAAAGTTACAAATGGACTATAGTCAATAAAGTAGACGCAATTTCATAAAACAACTTATCATTCGCCATAAAACTCCTTCCCCTTCTCATCGGGTGAAAGAAAATCATTGGCTGAATGGGGTCTATCTTTGTTATAGAAACCTTCTATGTACTCAAACAGCGATAGGTTTCGAACTTAATCCTCGATATTTGCTAGACGCACTAAGAGTAATTACCACGGAGCAGGTGCGGATGGATTTTAGTAATCAGACATCACCTTGCATCATAACACCAGATGATGACGATGACAACAAGCACCTTGTATTACCACTAAGAATGAGATAAGAGGGGTGATAAAAAATGCCTTATGACTACGACCCGCACCAAACCCCACCACCACAACGCTCCATGCCCCGTGATGAGCAAGCTGAACTTGCCTTAATCTCATCAATGCTTTTCGACAGCGAAGCCCTAGCCATCGGAGCAGAGAGGGTAAAGTCCACAGACCTATATAGGCTGGATTATAGGGTGATTTTCACGGCTTTAGCAGAATTGCACAATGCCAAACTGCCCTGTTGACTTAATCACCCTAAAAAACAGATTAGAGGAGCAAGAAGCATTTGACAAGATAGGTGGTAATGAAACCCTTGCCGTTATCTCCACCGCCGTGTCAACATCAGCCAGGAAATCCAAACAGAGGTTATGCGGGTTCGTTTTTTAATTAAACGCTTGGAGTTGGCTGGATGGAATGGACATGATATTGGCGTAGTTAGTACCATAATTCATTGCCATTTTGAAGAACACCCCCACGATAAATATATCAATATCAACATCGGGTAATTATTCCAAATTTGCCGATAAACGTAATTGTTTATCGGCAAATTTTATAACAAGGAAGTGATTAGCATGAAAGTTACAGAAACAATTCAATTTTTAATAGAACAAAGAGCATATTGCCTTGAAATGTTGATGCAAGATGGTATGAGGGCGGGGGAGCATTACGCACAAAAGGCGGCTTGGCTGTCACAAATCTTGATAGGCATAACAGCTTATCCACTTGTGGAAGGTGAAGTGACAGGGCGTATGATTATGGCTACTGGCGAAATACCCTATCTTAAAATGGCATGGGATGCACTAGAGGAAGTTGAAAACCTGTGGCGGTATTACCAAACCACAGGCAATGATAAATGGCGGCAAATTTCTCTTGCGCATTTGGGGTACGAAGAATTTTACACCGAAGCGGGCCGAGCGGCAGGGTATAGCGGATTTGGGCAGGTGGACGATAGACTCAGGGAGTTAGAAAAGATTGTCAAGTAATTTCTATTTCAAGTGGCATTTTTGACTACATTCTGACCACTTGACACCAAAATGACTACGCAAAATCTACAACTTTTAGATAAAATTAAGCAAAATTGAAGCAAGAAAAAACCCCGATAATCATTGTAGTTATCGGGGTTTTGTTTTACGTGTGCATGAGGATTTGAACCCCAGACCTTCTGATCCGTAGTCAGACGCTCTGTCCAGCTGAGCTATGCACACATCGCTACTGTTTTAAGCAACAAAAGATATTATACAACATCCCCAAACAAAAAGCAAGCCTTTTTTGAAATTTTTTTAATGTATTTTGTGGGGCTGTAAATGCAGGTTGTGGTTTATCTGTTGACTTGTGTGTCAATGCTTGCTATAATGGGCTTACCGAGGTGAGGAAATGCGTCTAACCGCCGAAAAAAATGCGGATTTGGATGACGATTATATCCATATAAAATACAGAGAGATGACACCCACCATAAACAAAATTTTCCAAATTTGTCAGGTAGAAGGGTCTGTTTTGCTGTGTGAAAAAGACGAGGCTACCCATCGTGTGGATGTGGGCGATGTGTTGTATATAGAATGGGTGGACAGTCGCAGTTGCATTTACACTAAAGACCATGTTCTCACCATCCCGTCTTCCCTGGCACAGCTGGAAGAAGCCCTAAGCAAGCGTAACTTTATCCGAATCAGCAAGTCTACCTTGGTAAATATCTGGAAGATACAGTCAGTGGCATCGGGGTTAAACTTCAAACTGACGGCAGAACTGCTCAATGGCGAAAAAGTTGTGGTCAGCCGTCATTACCGTGCGGGACTGTTATCGGCAATCAACACTTTGGCTAAGGAGGTGGGCAAATAATGCGGCGTTTTGCTTTTGAAAGTTTGTTTGAAGGCAACAAGTTGGTAATTGCCTGTGTTTTCTTCACCATATTTGTTGTTATCAATGCAATTATACAAGCCATCCTTGGTGTGGAACTTAACTTAAACTTAGCCTTTGTATTTGCTAGTTTTATTGTTATCACAGCAAACCTTTTACCCATTTGGTTCTTCCAAAAACTGGAGGAGAAGGGGCGGATAAGCTTACAAAGTTACTACTTTTGGAGTGGCTACCCCATGCACTATTTTATATCGGCAGGCTTGTTGACAATCGCACTAGGCATCTACCATATTTTTAACACCATAACCATTACAATTTTTTTAACAAATCTTGTATCTTACACAGTTGTCTATGTGGCATTTGCCTTGGGGTCGGCTGTGTTTTACCAGATACAAATAATCATCGCCAACCGAAATCTTAAAAAAATCATAAAAAGTAGAGGAGAGAAGTAATGATTAAACTGGATGCTTTTCAATTAAAATGTTTTGCCATTGTGGCAATGGTGCTAAACCACATGACTGTAACTTGGTGGAATTTGTTGCCAATGTGGCTAATTTTCCCTATGTATGCAATTGGTGGGGCAACCTTCCCAATTATGGCGTTTTTTGTGGTGGAGGGGTATCGCCACACATCAAGCCTTAAAAAGTACATTTTGCGTCTGTTTATATTTGCATTAATTGCAACACCATTCCATTTTATGGCATTGGTTATGCCGCTTAGTGGCGGAATACTTTTAGCCTATCCCTATCTGAACATTTTGTACAGCATAATTGCCAGCCTGTTGGTGCTAGTGCTTTATGACAAAATCAAAATCAAGCTGCTGTTTTGGCTGTTGATATTCCCGATAATCGCAGTCCTTTCGTTCTTCTTATTGGAATGGTACTTTGTTAGCATTACCACTGTACTTCTGTTCCACGTCATCAATAACGAAAAGGCAAGGCGCATCGTTCCGCCACTTGTTGCGGGGGTTCTATGGCTGGGGCTTGGTTTTGTGTCTGGCTCGATGCCATTAGAAGTTTTTGGGGACATGGATATTCTTATCACAAACCCAGACCTTTATAGGGTTATGCCAACATTTGCCATTGGTTGCGTAATTGCGGGCTTGTTGCTAATGGGCTTCACAGGCGAACGTGGCAGACGCATGAAATGGCTGTTTTACGCCTTCTACCCATCACATCTTGCTCTATTATGGGCAGGTGCAATGCTGTTCCGTGCATTAGGCTGGATGTAGCATTAACCAACAACACGCCATTGTAGACTTTGTCCCAATGGCGTGTTGTTTTATTATCCCGCAAATCCACTCATCAATTGCCAACAAACACCAAATTTATCTTCCAGCACAACATAAGCGGTGCAGTAAGTGGTGCTAGTCATGGGCGTTAAAATAGTTGCTTCGTCATAAAGCAGCTTATAAGCGTCATTCAACTCCTCATCAGAATTAAATTCTACTATAAAACTAACATTATTCGCTTTACCTTTCACGGTTTCGTCAAGCAGTCCCATAGAATCGTCAGCCAAGTCCATGCGTTTACCACCTATGGTAATTTGGGAGTAAAATACAAAATCTTCCTCACCAACTTTGCACTCAAAATCCTCGGAATTTGCATCCTTAAAAAGTATCTTTTCCCGAACTTTTGCACCAAAGGTGACTTTGTAAAGTTCTATGGCTTCGTTGCATTGCCCCTTAAAGGAAAGGCATGGTACTAATTTAGGCATAATATCCCTCCATATTTGGTTTTGCGGAAAGAACAATCTTTCTCTCCGCCCATCAATATCATTGTAAACCATTACGTAACGTAAAGGTCAAGTGTTTTTTGAAATTAATTTTATAGGCTTAAGAACCCTTATATTCCTTTGTGCTAGTTGCAATCATTCTGGATTTAGGGTATGATATATACTAGGCATCAAAATTATAGTGAATGGAATACAATCACCAAAGCAGTGACATAATTAAACTGTGATATTGTAGTATTAAGAGCGGAGGAAGCACATGGACGGCAAAAAGATTTCTGTAATAACTGGGGTTCACAATACAGGGGCGTATCTCGACAAGTGCATAACCTCGGTTCTGTCACAAACCCATAGCAATTTAGAGTTTATAATCGTCGATAACGAATCTACAGACAACAGTGCAGAGATTGTGCGTAAATATTTAGGCGACGATAGGATTAAATTTATACAGCAGAAAAATGCAGGGCCATCAGGGGCGAGAAACAAGGGCTTAGATGTTGCCACAGGCGATTATATTACATTCATAGACAGCGATGATTGGATAGAACCCGCAAAATACGAAAAAATGCTTAATGTTATGCAAGACACTGGGTCAGACATCGTGGTTTGTGACTTTAATCTGGTATATGAAGACGGGCAACCAGAGCAACCAAAATATTCAAACACCCAAGACCAAGTTATAGATTTACAAGAAGACTTGCAAGAATATCTCGCTAGGTGCTTAATCAAGCCCAGAACCAACAATTACATTTGGTCACGGCTTTACAGAACCGAAACCATACAAAATACAGGTCTACGCTTTGAAAGTCTTACCCTAGGCGATGACACCTTGTTTAACTTCCAACTATTAGCCCATGTTGGCAAAATAGCTTTTGTGAAAGACGGTTTCTACAACTATCTCCAAAGAAAGTCGTCGCTAATACATTCCCACGCAAAAAAAGAGCCACTAGCAAACTGCTATGCCGACCAATTTGACTTTTTGGTTAAGCATTACAAAGCCAGTGGCAACCAAGAGTTAATAGACAGCCTACCAATTTTTGCCTTCACAAGAATGAGAAGCGTATTTTTCTACTCCCGTTTAGCTGGAATGACAAACGGCGAAATCATCGAAATGCTGAAAGTGGATTGGAAGGGCAGGCAAATCGTTAATTATATAACAGGGATGCCCACAACCTAAATAAAATCAAGATATTCCGAAGTTTGCTTTTTCCATTCCCTTGCCTTTTCGGTGAGGTTTAAGCGGACTTCTTTTTCATTTGCTTCAAGCACCTTAAAAGCAGTCTTTACAACATAAGGTTCTTCTATTTCTTTAATGTCTATCACAAATTGACCCACGCCCAAATCCTCGGCAATGCCCGTGGACTTATTGGTTTTCCCAAGTACAATGGTAGGCACTCCCGTGGAATAGGCAGCAACAGAAGCGTGAAACCTAGCACATATCAAAAACCCACACTTTGATATAGCAAACTTACGCTGAGCCGCAGAAAGTTTATTGTCAACCAGCCATACACGAGAACGCAAGTTCGGCGGGACATATTCCGCAATCTCTGCCAAGGTTTCCAAGTCATTATCAACAGGCATAACAACATGGGGTATCAGCATAATGGATTTATCAGTTTCTAACAGCACATAATCAATTAGATTTAATATATTTTTCTTGATTATGCCCGCCACCTTCTCTTTGCGGGTTATAAGTGGTCCAACATTAATCCCGACTGCACGCCCATCAGCAAATTCTTCGCCCTTCGGAAATTCAAACCCCTCTGGTTCTAATCCAAACGCAGGGTCAGGCAACAGATGGATATTTGCCGAAACACCACTATCACGCAAGGCTTTAAGCGTCTTTGTTTCTCTTGGAAGTATATGAGTGTAAGAACTTAAAACACCAACCATTTTTGGTGTAATGGCAGATGGTTCTATAGAGCATCCCCACAATATGCTCTTAGCACCTTTCTGTACAGCCACCTCTTGAAAAACTTCCAGCCTATACCAGTTATTGTAACAAAAATTGTCCCCACCAACAGAAATTAATACCGTATCAGAGGTAACAGACAGCAGTGCATCTGAATACATTTTTCGTGCAGCACTTCTCTTTTCCTCCCACGACGATGCCTGCCTTTCCTCATCCCATGCTTGGTTATTAACGGAAAATAACACATCAGCATCCAGTTTAAGCTCCAAATCCTGCTCAGGAAAATGCGAGGACACAGCAATATGTGCTTCTTTACCATATTTCTCTCTAATTATAGAAATGGTGGTGCTGGCTATTGCCTCAGCCCCGTGGTTATAAGACCCAGGGTGGGCATAAAGTAAAAATCTTTTCATTTTCATTCACCCGCTTCATCAAATTTGCTTAGCACATTGGTTAAAGAAAGTTTGTGTTCCTCATGTACCCCAGACCTTGCAAGGGCTTCTTTGGTGTATGGATGCTCCAAAATATCCTCTATTACTAGACGTTTCTCTAAGTCACTTAAATCGGATTTTAATGCCATATTTATTGTATACCCCACAGCAGCGGCATAGGTATTGTAAATGCGGTCAATGTTTTTTGTTGTCCCGCCGTTTCGCAACTCCAGATATTTCTTATATGAATCAAAAATCTGCCTGTCAGACGCAACTCTGCCCTTGCTAAACTGATGGATTACAGAGCTTGGTGAAATATAATATTTATGATGACTTCCACCCAACACACCAACCTTATTGGCGTGTCCAAAAACATGAAGTGCAAAAGATGTGTCCCTGCCATAAGCCAAAGAGGAAATGCTCTTATGCCAGTCAGCAATTTTAGCTCTTTTCAAGACAGGGGCAGAATACAACTTGCCCCAAATGGTATACATAAACGGTAAGTAAACTGAAAACTTGTTGGCAAAATCGTCACCTTCTATGACAATGCTATCACTTATAGCCCATCCACCGTCCATGGACACACCCGTTTCCGCTGACACCCTATCGTTACCACAGGCAACTATATCGCACTTATTTTCCTCCAAAAAAGCAAGTGCCTTTTCAAAAAAATCTAAACTGTATTCGTCATCGGCATCAAGTGTGCAGAAAAAGTGGCTATCTTCCATAGCGTCAATTATTCTATCCAACTTAAACATATCGTTGCAACCCTGA
Source organism: Defluviitaleaceae bacterium (assembly GCA_009780485.1). Taxonomy (GTDB): domain Bacteria; phylum Bacillota; class Clostridia; order Lachnospirales; family WRAX01; genus WRAX01. The sequence goes on from WQZZ01000002.1 coordinate 7,819, forward strand.
TATGTGCGGTTTTCGTTTGTATAGAAAGGGATAACACGATGGTCTTTCTCAGCGTATTGTTCAACAATATTCCGAGTTTGACCGTTGTCCTTTGAAGCGTTATCCATCAAATAAAGGCACAGATTTGGATATGTTTGGTTTAACACACTGTCAACCGCCCGATGTAATGTGTCTTTTGCGTTATAGGCTCTCATTCGGACGTGTATCTTTCCTTTATCGCTGTTTATAACACCAACCCCTTATATTATAAATGTTCACCCAAACGTTCTAAATGGCTTTCAAATCCCTCAAGGTTATTTGTTGTAATTAATTTGTGCATATTCCGCATAAACGCAACTTTAGATTTATTTATGCAGTCAGCAATCTCTGGTGCGTGCCTCAGCAGATAGTCTGCACGTGTATGATACATCTCTAAATACTCATCAAGCAACTGTGGTGTCAGCATCCTAGGATTTTCTATAAATGAAGTCATATTAGATGAATGTTTTCTAAAATAGTAATAAGGCATATTGTGTACAGACACGCATTTGGCACGCTCAAAAAGCTTGTATATCACATGTATATCATCAATAAGCGTGTTTGTCGGCACTTGTATGCCATCCCAAAGTGTTCTACGGAAAAGCTTCGTTGGAGGTGCCACGTTATAAAGCTCTCTTTTCAGCAATTCCCTAAGCCCTTGCAATCTCTCAAAGTCAAACCGAATATCGCCCACAAAGTAAGGTTTCAACTCACCTTCAAAGTCAAGGTAACTGCCACACATAGAAATGTCAGCACCATTACTTTCAGCCATAGAAACAAGGAAACTTAGCATTTCAGGCTTACATCTATCATCATCGTCAACACAGGTGATATAATCCCCAGTCGCCTCAAGCAAACCCGCATTAAAACCAAGTGCTTTGCCCTTATTCTCATCCATGGTAATAAGCTTAACACGAGAATCCGATTGTGCGTATTGTTCGCAAATTTTATCAGTACCATCCGTAGAGCCGTTATTTACCAACAAAACCTCATAATCTTGAAAGGTTTGGTTTTTCAAGCAATCTATCATGGTAGGCAAAAAGTGTTCACGATTATAAGTAACAAGCAAAACACTTACTTTTGGCATTTTATTTTTCTCCTAAAAATTGCAAATATCGTGTAACCCCTTCCTCTGTACGTACAGATGGGGCATATCCCAGCATATTTTTGATTTTGTTCAGGTCTGGACAACGTCTTTGTGGGTTGTCGGTGTTATAATGCTTGTCTGGGTGTGTACGCATAACAATTTCCTCTTTGTAGCCAAACATTTCTTTTGCGACACCTTGATAAATCCCAGCAAGCTCACGTATAGTAATTTCAGCCATATCATTGCCTGCGTTAAAAGCATCAAATTTACCGTATAAAGCACATTTTAGCGATGCGACAGTCATGTCCGTGCCATAACAAAAGGTTCGTGTAGCCTTCCCGTCACTATAAAGAGTTATTGGTTCGCCATTAAGCACATTCATGGCAAAGTCCGCTGGCGCACGCTTATCATTAACACGCAAACCTGGACCATAACTGTTAAAGGGGCGTATTATTGTAGACGGAAACCCTCTCGAATGATAGAAATTGTAACAAAGGGTTTCGGCATAACGCTTTGACTCGTCATAACAGGCACGTGGTCCAACTGGGTTTACATTGCCCCAATAATTTTCTGGTGTTGGCACTTTGGTATTACACGGGTCGCCATAAATTTCGCTGGTGGAATAAAACAAAAGGTTGTATATACCTTTGTTTTCATAAAAGTCCAGCAGACGACGCAAACCAACAACATCAGCATCCATGGTTTGGATGGGATGCAAACGATAATACACAGGCGAAGCTAAAGATGCCATATGAAAAATCAAATCAGCATCACTCGCAAATGAAAAATCATAGTCAACAACATCACCTTCATGTATGGTAAAAAGCGGATGCCCTTGCAACCCGTCCACCCATTCGGGTTTGCCAAAAACATAATTATCCAGGGCATACACGTGTTTTACACCAAGCTCCTGCCCATATTTTGCAAAAAACTGCATCATAAAAAAACCGAGCGAACCCGCAAAACCAGTAATAAAGACGGTTTTGTCAGAAAGTTTGCGATGCTCCTCATCGCTAAGTCCCTGCATAATATTTAACAAATCTTCTTGTAAAATTTTACCTTGCATCTTCATCACTCCAAAAAATATCTGCAATCCACAAATGTTTTATCTTTGAATTCTTGGTTAATGCCTTTGAAATCGCTCCAAGCCGTCACAAGGGCGATGGTGTCGCAAACCTCGCACAACTCCTTGGCGGACTTTGCGTACTTAATGTCAAAATCATAATGCTTTTGAAATTCATCATTTGCCATGGGGTCATACCCCCAGATATTACCATAACCCGCCTTAATCAACTCTCCAATAATTTTGGCAGCAGAACTGTCCCTTACATCATCAGACCCTGCCTTAAAGGAAAGTCCCAAAACTCCAATTACGTCCCCTTTACCTCTGGTCGCCTTAATGATTTTTTGTGCGGTTATAACTGGCATTTCATTGTTAAGGGATATTACACTTTCCAAAATATTCATATCACGCCCACGGTTACGTCCCAGTGCCGCCAGAGCTTCCGTGTCTTTTGGCAGACAATATCCCCCATATCCACAACCAGGATAAATATAGGAATTTATACCCGCATCCGCCAACCGCTTATCTTCATGCAAAACCTTAAAAGCCTTTGCAATTTCAATATCACCCACCGTATCTGCAAGTATTGACATTTCGTTTGCATAACTGATAAGGGTTGCCAGCAAAGAATTGGACAAATACTTAATAAATTCTGAGGTGCTTGGCGTTACAAAGCGAACAGGTGCATTAAACGGCTCATAAACCTTTGCCAGCACTTCCTTAGCCCCATCACAACTCACTCCGCAAACAACCCTATCAGGATACATAAAATCTTCCCAACAATACCCTTCACGCAAAAATTCTGGATTTGAAGCAACAGCATTCTTCGTCCCTTTGCTAGAAATATAATCCACAACACGCCCAACACTTCCAGGAGGCACAGTGGACTTTACAACAAAAACACATCTTTCTGACACATTGCCAATTACATCGTCAATTACACTAAAAACATAGGACAAATCAGCACTGCCATCAGGAAGCCCAGGCGTACCCACGCATAAAAAACAAATGTCGCAGTCAATAACAGCTTCCACGGCAGAACCTGACACATGAAAGGTCTTACCAAGATTGCGTACCAAAGCCTCACCCAGCCCAGGCTCATAAAACGGCACACCGCCACCCGATATAACACCACTACGTTCTGAACTTATATCGAAGCCACGCACCATAAAACCCTTATCTGCAAACCCAAGACCAGTGGTAAGCCCTACAAACCCCAAGCCAAAAACCGAAATCCTCACGGCATCACACCCCTTTTCTAAACGTAACTATTTTTAGCATCTACCATACCTTCCACTTCGCTTTATCTTTTGCCCAAGCATCTTCAAGGGCGTGTTTATCACGCTGGGTATCCATGCACGCCCAAAAACCGTAATGTTTATAAGCCTGCAACTTGCCTATTTTGCTTAATTTGCTCATGGGGTCTTGTTCCAGTACTGTTGAATCGCCATCAATATATCCAAAAAGCTGGGGGTCAGCCACCATGAAGCCGCCATTTATCCAAGAGGTGTCCTCCGTTGCCTTCTCCCTAAAGGATGCAACTGTTATACCCTCAATATCCAAAACACCAAAACGACCACCAGGTCTAATTGCGGTGGTTGTCAATATCGCACCCTGCGCTTTGTGTTGCGACAAAAGTGCGTTCAAATCCACATTTGACACGCCATCCCCATATGTCAGCATAAATGTCTCGTTGCCCACATAAGGCTTAATGCGTTTAACACGACCGCCAGTCATGGTGTCCTTGCCAGTGTCTATTAAGGTAACGCGCCATGGTTCTGCCAAATTGCTGTGCATTTCCATGATGCCACCTTTTGTAAAGTCGAATGTCATATCGCTGTGGCGTAAATAATAATTAGCAAAATATTCCTTTATCATCCAACCCTTATATCCGCAACAAATCACAAAATCATTAAAACCAAATGATGAATAGTACCGCATGATATGCCACAAAATGGGCTTTTCGCCAATTTCTATCATAGGTTTTGGTCTTAGGTGGCTTTCTTCTGAAATACGTGTGCCATATCCACCTGCTAGGATAACAACTTTCACCTGCGTCCCACCTCCATGACCTTCAAATCGCTTTTAATTTGAGATGTGGAAATCTCTTGCGTTCTAGGAAGATAAATAACTTCACAAAACTCTTTCAAATAATCAAATTTGCCTTCCCAATCATCTCCCATAACAAAAACATCAGCCCGATACAACTTAATGTCGTTGGCTTTCTGCTCCCATGTTTCTTCGGGTATCACCAAGTCAACAAATCTAAGGGCTTCTAAAAGCAACTTGCGTTCTTCATAGCTGAAATAAGGCTTTTTATTTTTATGTTCTGCACTAAACTCATCACAGGACAAGGCGACGATTAGATAATCGCCCATCTCTTTTGCTCGCCTAAGCAAATGTATATGTCCGTAATGCAACAAATCAAAAGTGCCGTATGTTATCACTCGCTTCATCTGCAAACTGCCCCCTTTATTAATTTAAGATTAGGTTTTTAACATATTCAAAAATCCTCGCACCTGCCATGCCGCCATCTTCTGTAAATGCTTCACGGTAGCTTTTTGCCCGTTTTTCCACAACTTCCGACGTGTTTTTGTCAGATGACACATAGGAAATAAAGTCATCCAAGTTAAAAGTATCGCTTTCACAATCGGCATACCAATACAAACCCCTAGTAACGTCAGGCTCCTTGAAGTTCGTTTTTTTCGCAATGCCCAAGGTATTGCAACCAGCAATAAAGGTCTTTGGCTCAATCCTCAAGGCGGGCTTGCCTGTAAAAGCGTACATATATAACACGGAGCTAATGTCGCCATAATAAGCATCTGACCAAGCTATGGCTCGATGCAAGTCATGTGTTTCGTCTAAAATACCAATCCCACTTTTAACAAAAACATCCATTACTTTTTTAATTTGTTGGGCGGCCTCTGGATATGTCTTTCTTAGTATATCTCCAAGGAAAGGGTGGGGTCTCCACCACAAAACGGCATCTTTTCTTCCTGAAAAAACAGAAATTATGTCAAGGAGCTTTTGAAGGTATACCGCAATTGATGAAGCTTGTCCAGCACCCACCAGAGACGAATTGTAAAGTATAACCTTTCTATCACCAATAACATCTAGCCATTCCTTCGGCATTACAAATTCTTCCTGACTTGAATTAATAGTCTTATCAATTTTAGGATGACCCAAAGCAACAAACTTATCAAGCTTGCGTTCATCATCTTCGGTTTTCACACCAAGAGCCTTCCTGTTTGCCCCTTGGTATATCTGCTTAACATTTTCGGATTGCGTTATAACCAAATCAGCATTAACACTTCCAGGTGTTGCAAATAGGTTGTAATTATCCTTGTTTTCGTGGCTGCTTGCAACAATATGTTTATCAACAAATTCCTTTCTTGCATCATCGTCACCCGCCACTTTGTCGATAAATATATGATACGGCACATATACCAACATATCTGTTGCTTCTTTAAGGTTTTCAACATAATAATCAGGATGTATTGTAACCGTGCCAGAACCTAAGTTGTAAGGGCAGAACGTAAAAATAGCATCAGGGCGGCGTGCCTTGATGTCATATTTTTGGTAATCCGTTATCTCGAACCTTTCGTCATAAAACCCTAATGCTTCCAGATGGGTTTCATCTGGTATTTCACCATCCTTGTGGACTATATAAGGGACAGAAACCCAATACGCATCACAACTAGGGTCGGATTTTGCGGCTAAATAAATCGACTCTATACTATCGCTCTGTGCGACCTTGTGGCTTATAAACGCAATCTCAAAACAAGTTGGCTTTAGCTCTAACCTCACACTGTTTTCGATTTTCACAATTTGCTCATCCAACAATCCATCAACGTTTTCACCATTGTGTGCCTTGAACAAAAGTTCGCAATACTCCACAATAAGCTCTACGGTGACAGTGCCTTCACCCACAACATCCTCAATAAAATCACAAATAGACAAAGCTGCTTCTTGACATTCGGCATACATACTAGAGGACTGGGCATTTTCTATAGTTTTTAGCAAATCTAAAATTTGGCTTTGATGCTGTTTCTTCATAACTCGACCTCCTGTCGATATTACTATAATCAGCTCGAACCTATATTATACCAAATTGTAACAATTTTTTCAAGCGTTTTTGAAAATTTGTTAATGACAGCCAACATAAGCCTAATGGGGCGGTCTTACCTTAAGGTTATTTTCCTGCTGTGTTAACCAAGGGTTGTCTTAAGTTTATTGATACATATGAACTATTGTTTGCAATACCCGAAAGGGATATATACAACAGACAAAAAAGCCACCCACTCCTTTTGGAGCGGGGCGGCTTTTTGTATTCCGTTTAGCACAATTTGATTGCTTCGTACAAAATCACCTTTCAATCACGGTCCTGTAAAATCCATTTACAAAAATGAGTTTTACAGGGTTCGGATTTGAATGGAATAACTGGAGGTGGGTATGTCATAGTCGAACACCTAATTTACTACAAATGCAGACTAATACTCATTTCCTCATTCACCTAGTTAAAAAAGGTCAGAGATTTAATGCCCTTTCCCGCTATTGTCAAATCCCAATATTTTATCACTGGCAGAGTATTCGGGATAATTGTAAAAATATAAAAAAGGCGACCTTCGAGGTTGCCTTTTTTACTTGTCTTAAATCTCAAAGCAAAACCTACTGGGTGAAAAGAAAAATCTATATTTGCTCACCAGTATCATTAAGAGTTAGGCTCACATTAAAAGTACATCCAAGAACCCTTGCCATCTCGTGCAATTCATTTTCTGTAAAATTATCCCTTTTTAGCTTATTGCTTAGGTTGGATGGTGCTGTGCCTATCCCTTCCGCTAATTCCTTTAAGGTCATACCCCTCTTTATGAGGGCTATTTTTATTTTTTCTGCCATGTACATTTTGACCATTTCCCCCTACTCGTTGGATTTTGGATTTAGTGTAACACACTTATAAAAAATAATCAACACTTATTTTATAATTTAATATAGAATTTATGAAAAAAGTTACAAAAAAAGCTTGACAAAGATATAAATATAGTGTATAATATAACTATAAATCAAATTAAATAACTTAGGAGGAAACAAACACCATGAAAAGAAACCAAAGTAACACAAAGAATTACAAATACTTCACCCCAACCCCACAAACAGCAGAAGAAACTAAAAAGATGTACAGAAAACTAGCCAAACAATATCATCCAGACAATGGGGGCGATACCCAAAAGATGTCAGAAGTAAACAACGAATATCACGAGTTATGGGAGAAACTCAAAAATGTACACGTAAACGCTAAGGGTGAGCAATACGAAAGAGAAACTAACGAAACCCCAGAAGAATTTATAAACCTAATCAATATATTAATGGGATTAGAAGGGATTGTAATTGAAATTATCGGTTGCTTTGTTTGGGTCAGTGGTGACACAAAACCCCATAGAGAAGCATTAAAAGCACTTAAATTCCGTTGGCACTCTAAAAAGCTTTGTTGGTATTTAGCCCCGGAGGATTACAAACCAAGAAGCCGTAAGGATTACGATATGGACGAAATCCGCCATATGTACGGCACAAGTGGGGAAGTGAATAGCAACGGCATGAGCAAAATATCTGTAACGAGTTAGAAAGGGGCTTTAGGATAGAGTGGCTTAAAAGTGAAAATTATGGGCTATGCAGGTACGAAGAACTAAAAACATGATTGAGTGGCAGGGGGTGGTATGGTCTACCCCTTGCATAAAAAATAAAACTTCTTGGAGGATTTAATATGCAATCAATAGAATTTCAAATAAGCGAAATAATGAAAACAACCGAATGGAGGCAGGTTAATGACTTTTTCTGGAACTTAAAATACCCTAACCTCAATTGGAAAGATTGGCATATAGATAAAAAAGGCAAGTTAGAAATTTTACTTAATCCGCCCAATGGTGCATTTGAAACAGACTATGTGTTTGATAGTGGGTACTGTGTGAAGATTGCCAAAGAGATTGAGAAGCAACGGGCAGAAACATTTAATACTGTTATAGAAGCTGAAATCAAACAACAGCTTGATTTTCTCGGTGTCAATAAGATTGTTTTCAAAAGCCGTGTTGTACTTACAAAATCGGGGAGTTATTCCAAAATAATGAGCTTTTCTAGGGTTTTGGAGTGATTTAACGGTCTTAATGCGTTACGAAATCTAAATGAAAGTCGAAAAACTTCTTGACAATACTATAAATTTATAGTATAATACATTATGAGGGGAGGAAATACATTGAATATCATAAATTACGAAACATCGGGCGGTAAAGATTTAATACGTGAATATATTAATGACCTGCCCAAAAATGAGAAACTAGAATTTTTTGACATCATAATAACCATAGAAGAAGATGGATACCCAGCCCTTAAAAACATCAACACCAGACATCTAATGGGCAAAATGTGGGAAATAAAATTCTCACAAAACCGCATAATGTATATAGTGGCTGATGCTGATAACATTTATTTCCTCCACGCTTGCAAGAAACAAAAAGGCAAGGCTGAAAAATTTGAGCTTGAAACAGCCGTAAAGCGAGCTAAAGAGTTTGGATTAAAAGTTTAATAAGGGTTAATCATTTATTTAACTTGTTATATTATAGTGAAGGAGGGCTTTTGATGCCTGGAAGAAAAGTTGACATTGACGAAATCAAAAGGGAAAGGCAAGAGTTAATTAATTCTGACCCCGAATTGGCAAAAGCTTCGGAGGAATGGAACAAAGAATATGTATTCCGCAAAAAACTGACGCAAGCCCGCAAAGAAGCAGGACTTACCCAAAAAGAGCTTGAAAATCTTTCTGGGTTAGACCAACGCACCATCAGTCGCATGGAGATTGACGAAAAAATCAGCCCTAGCATTAGGACGCTGATTAAGTATCTAGGTGCTTTGGGGTATCAATTGGATATTACCAAAGCTACAGCAGAATAATTTCATGGGACGGTCAACCCGTCCTTTTTCTTTTCACACAGTCTTAAATTTAACAACTGAAAATTTTGCTGTTGTGCTACTTGAACATACATAAAGATAATAAGAGTATTAAAATTAAAGATTTAAGCCGATGCCGTCATGGCTCAAAATCCCTTGATTGCGAGGTTTGGACTGGATGAAGCCATGTAACAAATTACAAAACCCAAAACATCAAAATAAAAAATACACTGCACTAAAATACAAAGTCCACAAAGTATCTTGCATTTTTATGTATATCCATAACATAAATATTTCATAAAATGTCAGATTATTGTGCATAAGGTGTCAGATTATTGTGCATGAAATTAAAAATTTTGGTCTAAATGAATGTCTTAAAATCAAAAAAACCAGAAAACCGCTTGGCGATTTTCTGGTTGAGGACATTTTGAATATGAGAGTAAATAAAAAATGACTGTTTACAAACCTTCTTAAATGGTTTGGGGATGCAGGTTGTTTTGTGACTGTAGATGGTTTTGTGGATGTGGATGGTTTTGTTGTGTACGCTGGATGAGGGATGAGGGATGTTGTATTAGGGGCGTTTGCTTAGTCTGCTTTTCTGTCCCCTGCTCCCTGTCCTTGCTCCTCAACAACGAATGAATGTATTGTGCAGACAAAAAACCACAAGCTTTTATGGTTTCCATGATTAGAGCAACTTTCTTACTAAAGCCCATAACCTTATACGAACGCATGAGCTGACAAACTGTGTCCGCTACCTGACGAAGCTCATCAATGCTTGCAGGTAATACCGCCCTCATCTTGTGCATAGCAAAGATTATTGCATGGGTGGTCTTTGTATCGGCTTCTTTTGTTGGTCGGCGTTCGTGCAGTTTGAAATCTACGTTGGCTATACCAAAAGGGATTGAAATGTTATTGCCATCTAAAATAAAACTCACCATGTCATTGATGCGTGGATTTTTGGCTAGGGAGTTAATCATACTCACAACTGAACGTCTTGACTTGCAAACCCAGCCCATTACAGTTTCAATTCGTAAATTTATTGACGAGTAACCTTTGTGGTAATTCATTAGCTTGATGATGTTTAAGATGATTATTTTTTGACTTTTCGACAGCTTGTGGAAAGCTGGTCTATGTAGTATTTCGTAGTTTACGTTTAGGTATGGTTTGTTCTTGTATTCTTGGGGGTCGATATTGTTAGGGTTGATGTTGTTTGGGTCGGCATCCGCTTGTATGGGCGTGAAATTATTGTCAACAAATTTTAGTGACCAATAACCGTAGTGCCAAGTTTCCCCTTCGCCATAACCATTGTCGTAGCTACGGCCAAGAGTGTAGTCAACACCTCTCCCATCCACGTCAACCACATCACTTGTACGGATAATGTCCCTATCAAATTTAAGTTCAATAACTCCTATGCTTGCCAAACGGTCAAGGCCTTTATAAAAGCTCGAAACCGACATACCCAAGGTATCAACTGCACGCTTGTAATGGACACCACAAACAAGCCCGCAATCATCTTGATATTGGGCTAGGTATATGGCTAATGAGATGTCTTTGCCTGTGGCAAAGTTCATCAGCTTGTCCAAGTTGTGCAAGGCTAGTTTCATTTTTCACCTCGTGAAATTTTGAAATTTTAGATTTATGAAGCCTAAATTTATGTATTTGAAATCTTAAATTTGTGTTTGAAATTTCTAAATCTTTGTCTTGTAATTTTTCAGCTTCTGGACTTAATCGCTTCCTTGATAAATGTTGCAACCATCACCGTCATAACGTAGCTATCCAACACACATTTTTTGAACACTCCGACAACTAAGATAAAAAATGTTGCAAATATAATCCTAATAATACCATCGGTAAATATGCCGTAAGGTACACCAGCGGACAGGACAGACACACCGTTCCAAAGTAGCATCGCACCAATAGCATAAAAACCTAATGACACCATCAAGGAGTGCATGGTCGCCAATACTGCTTGCCTTGTCATGGCTTTACCACCTCGTGCGTAAGAAGCAACTACCAACTTTATACTTTCTGGCAAACTTAAATTTGGTCGTAAGAATACATAAGCGAGGCAACATTCATCAATATATCTAATCAGTTTACTTGTAAACATCCTAGCTGGCAGACTTAGCACACCCAGTCCTGACGTTGTTCTTTGGACAACGGGTCTTAGAGCAACCACAGCTTGATGCACAACCTTATCAGCTACAAAAAATAAATTAGCTGTCGCAAATTTATTTTTTGCTTGGGTTATGCCGTAGGTGAGTTGGTTTAGAGAGGTGGTGTGCAATACGTCAACGGCTTTGGTTGATGTGGTGTTGGTGGTGATGGATTGATTGTGGGTGGTGTCTGTAATAGGCGGGACTGTGGTGGGTGTAATGTCCTCGGATACAATCTTAACAATTGTGGCGATATGACCGACCTGAACCATATACCGTAAATATTTTTTCAAAATAAAAGCCAGCGGGGGCAGGGTAACAATTATTAGAACGAAGCCCCATATTGCATGACGACCAACATCAAGCCACACATTCCAATCGCTCAATATTCTAAAATCGCTCCATAAATTGGTGGCTTCTGACATGGATGTGATACCGTTAGCGATAAGCACTAGAAGGATAACCACATAAATAACGAATAACAACCGCAAACCCAACTTGACCCACGTAAAAGGCAAGGTCTGCTTGAAAATTTGGGGTGGGGTTATTGAATTGGCTTTTGACATAATGACCTCCGTAATTATTGTTTGATTTTTTATCGTCATTAGTTTTTAATTTTTCGTCATCTGGACGCTGACTTTATTTCTCACCCAGTCAATTTTCGTCTGGTTGATATTTCTGGAGTGTCGTTTGTTTGGTGGCTCGTGACAAGGTTGTAACGTGGTGGCAACAGACAAAAAGGTTACTGTCAATAAGTGGTAAAACATGGTCATATTTCGCTGTTTTAACTTTGGCAAGCAGTGTATCGTGGGACTGTCGTCCCTCGATACCCGCTTGTTGGGGCTACGCCCCAAGCCCCAAAACCGAAAGCACTCGCTACGCTCGGCTTTCAAAAAACAGTCGTTTGCCTGTGGCTTGCTCTCCGAAGTGCAAGACCAAATCCCAAGACAAAAGTGCAAGACCAAAGACCATGACGGCAATTAAAATTTCATCACAAAAATTTAGTTATAAGACCAAATTTAATTCACAAATTTTGTACGTGGTGAAAGAAAAATTATAAGACCAATTACAAGACCAAAGCACATGACCACCATTAGCGACCATGTGTGCCGTGGTTGATATTAGGCATCGGCATATCACGGTTAGGGTTATTGAGTAGTGATATGCTAACGGCTTTTGCCTTTGTTAATTCTCGTGATTGACTGGATAAATTTTTATGAGTAGTGGAGTGTTTGGCTCGTTGCTTTTGTAGTGTTGCACGTTCTGCTTGTAGGTCTTTAGGATGAGGGACCGGCTTGCCTTTTGACTTGCCGTAGCCATTAGTTGTAAAATAATTTATAGCAGCTTGACGGCGTGCTAAAGTTGATGGGTCGGTTGTGTTAGCACCCTCATTATAATTTCGTATCTCGACCAATAGTTGATTGACTTCTTCTATTCGCTTGTCAACTTTAACTAGAGCATCGCCCACTAAATCTTGCTTGTGTTGTACTGCTTGCAACTGCCCATCCAGCTTGTCCATGGTGTCAATGTTTTGTTGGTTGAGGTAGGACAGGGTATTGATTGCGTCCCTGTTTTTGAAACCAGCGTCTAGTTGTGCATGGATGATGGATTGCATCTGGGTTAGGAAGTCTTGGGGTTGGTATTGGTGGGTGTTGTCATCTTGGTATGATTGTTGCTTAGTGTCAACATCTTGGTGGACTTGGTGTGCAACCTGTATCTTCGCATCATCATGTGACGGCGAGGATGCAGGTTGTGTCTGATGATGTTGGCTGGCAATCTTGGCTTCGATGTTTGACAACCCATAACCCTCACCCAAAGACTTTTCTGTTAGGCGTACTGGTTGCTTAAAATCATTATGGGACAAGGAAATATTTTTGCCCCTTTGCTTGGATGACCAGCCAAAGTCGGACTTCAAAACCGATAAAAACTCTTTTAAGTTTTTGGGTTGGTGCTTATGTAGTGCCAAGTCAATATTGGCACGCAGTACATCACGATTTGAAAGATGGGCGTACTTTTTGACTTGGTAGGATTGCATGGTCTGCTCCCTACTGGATGACCTCTGACTGGGCTTTTCAATGATAGACAAACCATTCTCCAAGCAGAGGTAATCACTAACTTTTCGCAATGCCATTGCGGAGAATGAGAAGTCGTGAAACTTCCTATCAGCATCCAACTGCACCGCATTAAAATAAATATGGTTATGTATATGACCACGGTCAACGTGAGTGCCGACCACAAAGGCATGATTATTTTTAGTAAATTTTAATGCTGTTTCATAACCAATGCGGTTGGCATCTTCTGGACTTATTTCCCCTGGCTTGAAGGATTGTTTAAGGTGATACAAAAGCACATCTTTGTCAACTGGAAGATGTCGCCCACCCCCGTTGTGATATTGGGCTTTGGTTTGCAGAAACTGACTGGATGCAGTTTCTGGTGTACAGCCATGAACGGACACAAGGCGACCGCTGTCTGTCTTGTTGGGGTTGATACCGTAATTGATACAGTCACTCATGGTGCGGGTTGCGGATTTGCCTCTGGATGCTTTGATTGATGAAATGTTTGTCCATGCCATCAGTCGTATCCTGTAGGTTCGTCATCATGAACCTCACCATCAAACTCTACGTTATGTTTTTTCATCAGTCCTCCTCATCATCAGTCCTCCCCCTCATCGTCATACCCAATCCAAGCAAATATAAATGGATTAAAGTGTGTCCTATTACCAAGAACATTTGCACGAATAACCTCAAAATGCAAATGTGGTCCCGTGGATGCTCCTGTGCTACCTACCGTGCCGATGGGGTCGCCCATTTCTACTTCCTGTCCGACATAGACAGATATTTCGTGTAAGTGGGCATATCTGGTATGTATCATATACGGCAGTCGTGGAGGAAATAACCTTGCGGGTATATAGTGAGTTATTTCTATCCAGTTACCAAAACCACCTGCTTGATATTCGGCTCTAGTAACCGTACCGTCTTGACTGGCTATAACTGGCGTGCCTGTAGGTCTGGCTATGTCTATTCCACGGTGCATCTGTCTTGTTCCTGTAAACGGGTCTAAACGCCACCCAAAGCGACTGGACACGAACCCATCCCAGCGGAAGTCGAAGGGCGAACCTACAAACTGGCGGTTGCCATGCCCCATTTCCAAAAACATATCAAAATGTTCTTCTTGGTCTGCACCTTCTTCGGTGTCTGGGTTTGTAGCAAACATCTCCCTGAAAATATCTTCCATGGATGTTGTGTCAAGAAATATGTAAATGAAATGCCATTCGTATTCAATGATGACGGTTTCTTCCCATTCAACCCATACCATATATGAAATCCAATGCTCACCACCGTCACCATCGTATTCATACCATCCGTGGTCTTGGTATTCACCGAAGGTCATAATTACTGTTTGAGTTCGTATTTCGTAGAATGTTTCGGTTGTGATTTGGTATTGCATATCTATCATTGCAAATATTGCTGGGCGTATTTGCGGATAGAATATTTGGTCGTGGAGAATCGCTGTAAAACCTGACAATAGCATATGGGGGCAGTGGTTGATTGCTTGGATTAAAGGAGTAACCAATATTCTAATGGCATCCCCTCCGAAAGTTTCCCCTATTGTGACAGCACCATCTTCTAAAGTCCATTGGGAGGCAAGGCGGGCTTGTTCGCTACCATTCAAGAATGATGCAGCTTCATTAAAACCAGAAACGTCCATGCTTAATAGGTACTCCTTTATCTCAACCTCACCTTCGGTATAGGCTATGGTTGTGTTGTTTAGGTCGTCATCATCAGCAAGAAAGCTGGTTGCAGCGATTATCGTTGCAAAGCCGATAATCATTGATATAATGGCAAGGACTACGATTATGGCTACCACCGCCATCACAAGAAACCCAAGAACCATTAAAACATAGGGGTTGGTAAGGGATGCTTGTCCTAACCTTCGGAGCATCCTGCCAACACCCCGCAATGATAGTCTAAACCAGTTGCGGGGGTTAAACATATGGATGCTGGAGGGATTAAGGGCAATTCTTGCCCTTTGTTGAACCATACGCATCTTTGCCTTACGTTTCATTGCCATTCTTGCCTTTTGCACTTCTTGGCTTGACTTGCCGAATTTGCTTTCAAGTCCTGTAATCCTAGATTTATCACGGCTATCCCTAAGCTTCATGCCAAGGTTTTGCCCAGCAGACCTGCCAACCCTATAGCCTTTTCTGGTGGTATTTTGACCATGCTTTGCAAAGTCATCTTCTTCATCGCCTGTGTCGGGCATACCGCCAGAAAGGGTGGTTCTGGATGCTTGGGATATGAAGTTTGAGAGGTAGGGGGAGGTTGGGGTTATTTTGTTATCATTGTCATTACTGATTTTCATAGATAGTCACCCCTCGTAATACATAGATAGTGTTATTGTGCTGATGTAACAATCCCTAAAAGCTTACTGACTTCTTTGGATAGTGCAACATAATCACCCCGCAAAGTATCCACATCCTTCAAAAGCATGGGCTGTTGACTGTTTACTGCCCTTGCAATCTGATTAAGGTTGTTAGTGGCGTTTGACAGCAGAAATGTTAGTTGATTTATGCTGGATAAATCAATATCCAAGATAAAGCCTTGGTTTATTATCTCTCTGATAAAGTGGGAGCGATTTTTAGCCCCCACCTGTGCCATTCTCTCTAACAAAGCGGTTTTTTCTTCATCAGACATATATACCTTGATGCAATGTTGCTTGGTTTCGGGTTTTGTATCTGGCTTGGTTTCATGCTTTTCGCTTGACTTAGTTTCCATCATCAGCATCCATATCAACATCGGCATCTTCTGAATGGTAATCATGCTCGTTTTCGTTGTCATCGTCATGGCTACCGTGTTCATCATCGAATAAATCGTCTGCACTTTCTGGGTCGTTGCGGTCTGAATGGGTGTGGTCTTCTTGGTTGTTGGTTTCTTGGTTGGAGTTGTAATGACCGTCAGCATCACCATCGCCCTCATAATGACCACCTTCACCATCGCTTTCAAACTCATCCCCAAAATCACCGTCAAACTCATCACCGAAACCATCTTCACCATCGACAAAGCCACCAACTCCAGCATTACGCTTTTTCTGGCGGGATTTAATCATAAAGAAAAATCCAATGCTCATAGCACCCAGCATAACTAGCAAAGATACAGCACTCATGCCGACCCTGCCACTGCCTGTATCGTGATATATGACTTCTTGACCAGTAACAACTTGAATCTGTTGACTATTGGCAATACCCGCCCCATGTCCAGCTTGTATGCCACCAAATCCTAACATTCCGCCTTGCTGTATGCTGGCTTCGTCACCAGCTTCCCAAGCTAAAGACATTAAATAAAATTCTGTAACAGGGGCTAAGAAATATACATTGTCTGCATCTCTTGCCCTGTCTATGATTAGAAAGAATGTATTACCTGCTTGGCTGTTAATTGTAATGAACTCCATATCTCCTACCATGATAGTGTCCACTAGCTCACCGCCACCGTCTGGGGTTAGTGGGCTTGGGGTTTGCTCTGTTCTTGGTAGAATTACTTGACCGTTTGTTGTGGGTAGGTCTGGTAGGTGTCGGGGTTCTGACTGAGTTACGTTCGGCTGTATATTATTGTTATCAGTGTCATTATTATTGTTGTAGTCATCATAAGCACCGTTGTTTTCCCATTCGGATGAGGTAATGCCAAGGGCATCAAAAAACCACTCTGGAGGCAATTCGTCTGGCAGGGCTGATGTTTCTGCTTGGTATGTTACTCCAGTGGATGCTTGGGGGATGGAATTATCTGTGGTTGCTGTGCTTGTAGTGCCTGCACCGTTACTGAGTTGTCCATTTGACACAGATGCTTGACTATTGTTTTCAAGACTTGATACAGGGGTAATGGACAAGATGTTTAATGGGGTGTGGTTTATGGCATTGCGTCCATCACTTGTGCTGTTGACGTTATTGCTGTCATTGTAGGTGTTTTGTTGGGAAGTATTAGCCTCCAAACTTTCGCCAAAAACTACCAACGAAAACGAAAGCGATAACCGTACGATAAGCCAACATACCAAAAACATAATTGACAGAGCCGTTATAACCCCAAAAACGCATACTTTGGTTTCCTCTGATGTTGTTGCACGTTTTAATGTTGCACGTTTTGATGACGGCATTGCAGATACCATCGGAAATCTCGATATGTAAGTGTTAGTTGAATATTTGTCATTTTTAACCATTGCCTACTTCCTCCTAAGTCATTGAATTATGACGGAGTTTTCGGCACTCCATCACTCTAATTTATTTGTTCTTTTTCGTAAAAAAATATTGTAATTTTATATGTAAAACTCGTTATATAACGCAATCATTTTTTATTAATTAGCATCAGCAGTTTTACAACCACCCCATATCTTCCCCAGAAATGAGGTGTCAGCCATGAGGTATTTGCCATTCAGATGAATTGCGTTGGGGTGGTTGCCCTGCTGATTATTGCTAATTGTTACCGATTATTTCTGTTTGTTGTTGGCTTCCGTGAGTTTAATTACGGAAGGTATTACTTGGTTGCGACAGCACTTTTGCGACGTTTGACTAAGATTAAGGTTGATAAACTTGCCATAGCGACAAACCCTATAGCTGTAAAGATTGTTGTAAAAGTGTTGAAAGTGTCGTCTGTTTGAGGGTTGGTAGTTGCTGTGTCGTTTGGCGTTATTACTAATTCGTCTGCTGTTTCGTCATCATCTTCATAATCGTCATATGGTGCAGGTGCTGATTGCTGTAGACCTACTGGCTCGTCAGCCGTTGGTGCAGGTGCTGATTGCTGTGGTTCTGCTGGTTCGTTTACTACTGGAGTTGGAGCATAAACGGCTTGTTGAGGTGCGTTTGGCTCGTATACCGTTGACTGCTCTGGTTGTGGGGTCTGGTTGTTAGTTTCTGTGTCGGGTGCGGTGTCAGGTTGCTGTGGAGCTTCGGGAGTTGTTTGCGGTGGAGTTTGGTTGTTGTCGTAGTCGTTATCGTCAGTGTCATCATCACCATTATCATCATAATCTCCACCGCCTGCACCATTATCATCACCAATATCTGGCTCATCTACTGGCGGTTGTGGTGTAGGACGCTCTATTGGTGGGGTGGTAACGGGTAGCTCTGGTACATACCAAACAGCTTTCAGAATAGTATGACCATTAGCGAAAACGCCACCACCCATAGCAATGACTTCCACGTCCTCATTAGACATCGGTGTGTAGGTTGTACCCACTACCCTCCAGCCAAGGAAAATACGGTTAGCTTCGATGCTTTCCATGAAGTTGGCTTTAATGTCAGATTTGGTAACGTCTTTACCGTAATTGCTGATGCCCATGCTACCTACAATTCCATTGTAAGAGCCGTAACCATCATTACCATTGTCGGGGTTAGTGTTATTATCGCCACTATCGCCACTATCTGGGTCTGCATCATAATCACTCCCCAAATCAGGAACAACAAACCCACCCAACTCATAAAGTGAGCGTCCCTGCCTTAGAGTCGCACTTGCTACATCATCACCATCAACAACAAAGGTAACATCCGCTTGCCAGACAGCATAAAGGCTAGTGGCTGAATTGATGTTTGTTGTAGGTGACAATGGCGTGTCGCCGTTAGGCTCATTGCTCCAGTGTACAAACTCCCAATTGTTGTTATGGACTGTCGGTATACTCGGAAATCTCTCATTAAGAGGATTACCAAGACGAATACCACGGCTTAGTGGTTCTCCACTGGGTAGACTAGCTAGACCACCTAAACCAGCATCGAAGTTGATAACGGCATACCATTGTGCAAATAACACAGTAGCATGAGGGAACATATAACTGGAGTTAGGGTCTATAGTGATACCACTACCATCCATGCGGGTATTCCATCCAAGGAAAGACACACCTGCTGGAGCAGTAATTAATGGGTCGCCACCTGTGTTTGCAATACTGTTAGGGAATTGGACATAACGGGTGTAGCTATCCTGTCCATTAATAACACCTTGCACTTGAACCATGCCATAATCATCAATGACGATTGCTGGTCCGAAACCACGGTGGAACATGATGCCTGTGTTTGCTACCCATTGAGCAAAGACTGTGGTGTTTTGTGTCATTACAGTAGTAGCATCAAACCAATGTCCTAGGGTGTCATCTCCTGTTATGTGAGTATGCCAGCCAATAAAGGTGTGACCAAACAGCACTGGGGCTGGTAGTGACAAAGGTGTGTTTGGTGTACCAACGGCTTGATGGTTATTAGCAATGGTTCTGCCAAGCATCACTTCTTGGGTGGTGATAAGATTACTTTGGTTAGGGTCTTGGGAATTGCGGTTATCGTTGAATGTAAGTGTACCACCCCAAGTAGCATAGATAGTCGGTCCACCTATAATCCCCGCTTGTGCATAAGTGCCAGGGAAACTAGCACGCCCTAAAGTCCCTGTAAAAAACGAACCAGAACCATCAGGAGCTAAGTTCCAACCCATGAAGCGATAACCTACTCTTGATGTAATACCAGCTTGTCCTGTAGATACTGGGAAGTGGAAGAAACCACCACCTACATTTGGACCTACCCAGTTCATTATATTGTTGTGGGTGTTGTGGGTGTAGTTACCATCTGCAAGGTGAGGTTGTATAGCCCATGGAATAACATTAGGATTATAAGCAACAGGGTTTGTCGGGTCTCCAGCGAACACATTTCGCACAAAGGTGTTACCCCTGTTAATATCAGTCCCACCATTAGGGTCAAACTGGATATACATTGCAGGTCTAAAACGTGCTGCTAGATGAACACCACCAATAGGCATTTGCCCATGTACGTTGTTATTACTTGTTCCTCTAAATCCTAACCACGCTGGTAAAGACCAGTTAGGATTTAGTTCTGGTTGGATTGGTCCTAGTTGTACTCTTATACGCTCGCCAGCTTCATCTAGCACATATTCACCCATGGCATCCAGCAAATAGGGTAGGTTTAGAGTGCCAGGAATGTCATCCACATACCAACCCATAAAGATATAACCTAGTTTAACTGGATGGGCTGGCATCTCGCCTACATTCAACATACCTGTGCCATTACAATTGATTGTAAGTGGGTTATTTGTACCTCTATAAGATACAGGTACATTGGCAGTGTTGTTGGTATTCATATAACCATGACGGAAATCCTCTGCACCCCTTCTCCAAATCGCCCCCTCTGGGAGGTGGAAGGTAACAGATGAAGATGTTTCTACTTCTGCCCATTGTGCGTAAAGGTGTAGACTTTGAGTAATAAGAAGAACATCATTACCACTTATGGATGTATTCCAATCAGCAGATGTGAATGTACCATCCGAAGCTACGTTTATTACATGGTCTGGATGATAAATACGTTCAACGCTTGGGTGACTTAGGTTTGCTTGGACTGTCCAGCCTAAGAACTCTCTGCCTTGCGGACTTTCCAAAGCAGGAAGCCCATAACGTCTTGTAGGGTTATCTGCGGGTGTCCAAAGACCAGATGTAAAGCCTTGAGAATCGCCACCTCTTAGAGTGTCGATTAGCAGGGCTTGCCCTGCTGGTATGCCAGAACCACCCATTGCTTGGTTTTTCTGGACTAGGTATCTTGGTATCATCCGTAGTACCTCGGTACTGCGGTTTAATTCCTGCCCGCCATTAGCCACAAACTCTATGCGGGCAACCCAGTTAGCATGAACTTCCATGGATTGGGTAATCTCTACATTGGAACGACCGTTTAAGCTCGGCAATAACCTTGTACTCAAGAAGTAAGCTATGGGGGCATCCCCAGGGGGAGCTATACGTTGGACAGGACTTGCACCACCTGCGAAATTACCTTCTGTCCACCATCTGGCTACTTGGTCTGGTGTACCTGTCCACCAGCCCTCTAAGTGAAACCCAGCAGGGGCAATCGCAACAGGAGCGCCGAACCTATAAGATGTTAGATGTTGGTTTAATGGCACAACACCTTCACCAGTACGGCTAGAACGATGAATAGACATACCATGATGGGCTAGCCTTGTTGCCATTCCAGAACCATCATTCAACAAACCACCGTCAGATGGTGATATTGTGCCATCGCCAGCATTAAAGGTAATGGTGTGTACAGCACCTTCTGCCCAAACGGCTTGAATTTCTAGGTTGCTATTGATGACCGTATCAACAGTGAACACATCGCCGATGACACCGCCTGTCACTACGTGCCAACCCAAAAAGGTATTAGTGGCACTGGTTGGGTTCACAGGAAACACAATGCCTGTAATGTCAGCCATATGTGAAATGGTTTCGCCACGCAGTACAACCCTTGTAGCTAGATGAGTTACATTTGTTGGGTCAGTGCCAGCAACATCCATGTTGTTTGGGATAATACCGCCCAGATGGAATGATACTGATAGACCCCAGACTGCATAGGCGGCTAGGTTGCCGTATTCGTCTAGGTCGTCTACGGTAATTACTGTGGATGGGGTTAAAATTCTACCATTCAAACCATTGACAGAACCATTACCAACACCATTACCATAACTGTCAGAACCATTACCGATACCACCACCATAGCCATCAGAACTACTAATCACCCAATGAATAAAGGCATACCCATCAAGTGTAGGGTCTTGCGGGAAAACGGCAACCCTTCCGTCAGCAGTTAAGAAACTAGTTTCATCTCCAGTCAATAGCTGTCCACCCATTGGATTAAAGTGGATAGTGCCGATAGAAAAGGGCATCGCTACACGATTGCCAGCAACTGCACCGTTTACCCCGCCAGTAACTGTGCCTGTACCAGCACCCGCACCAATGCCAACACCATCACCAGAACCTGCACCAGCATTGACACCATCACCAGAACCCATGTCTGTATTTGGTGTATTTGGGTCAGATGGTGATGCTGGTGTATCTGCATTGGGTAAATCTGATGTTGGTTTGTCGCCATCATCATTGTACTTGTCGGAGTATTCATCATCGGCATCTTCGCAAGAACACTCGTCATCGGCGTACTGGTCGCAATAGTCGTAATCAGGATAATCTGCTTCTGGTTTGTTGTGTTCTGGTGAATATTCATGTTCTCCAGAATAATCATAATCGAAATAGCGATAATCCGAATACACATCATCAGAATGGTTTTCATCGTCACCATAATAGTGACCGTTATCATAAACATAACTACCATGTCTACCATGACTATCATATCCAGCGTTTTCCGTTACACCAGCGAAAACTAGCTGGGTTGAGAAGCTGGATAGAACCATAGCAAACACCAATGTCCATGCAATCAATCTTGATGGTATGGACTTTCTTGACTTTACTTGATTTGTTTGTGTTGACTGTATTGCTTGTATTTCCTGTAATACCTTTACTTCCATAGTATTCCTCCTCTTTGTGAGATATAGGGCGGGAGGGACTTACGCCCTTGGGTGTGAACACTTCACCTTTGCCCCTCGCTCTCATCAGATGGATGGTGGTCCTCTGATGAGAAATGTTACTGTATTTACAGCAACTTTTTTGATGGTTTTTTGCATCATCAAAACTCCTTTCAAGTATTAAAATTTGATTATTGAATTTGATAGTTTTTAAGATAATCAAAATCCTTTTGCAAGAACAAACCGATTAAATTCTGGACACAATCCAAGACTTGCCATTAAAGCCCTATTAAATTTGTTACCAGCTTTATTTAGGCTACGTATATACCCAACTTTGTGTCTAAAGACAGATTTGTCCAATGTATGAACCTGCTCGAACTGGACAACGCTGGTTTCAAAGCGGTCAAAAGACCTCATATTCTCGAACTTTATGTCACGTTGATTTATGTAAGCGTGGGTTGGCATATGGGGCTTTTTGTCTGTTGATGTGATGATTGCCACAATCACAGTGGGAGCGTAGTGGTTGCCTATGTTGTTTTGTAGGACTAGCACAGGGCGTACACCGCATTGACTACTTCCTATGGTTTTGGGGATGTCGGCGAAGTATATGTCACCTCGTTTGTAGATTGCGGTTATGGGGTCGAGAATTGTGTATTCTGGTATTACGTAGTTAGGTTTTTTATGGGTAGACTTTGAAACGTCATATCTTCTTTGGTATTTTCTCATGGGGTCATTTCGCCCCCTCCTTGTCTTTGTTTGGTGCATTGTTTTCAGGTTTGTCATCAGATTGATTTTTGGGTTCTTTTGTTGATACAGGCTCTTTAGGTTTTGGAGAGGTGTTTCGTAAAAGTTTTTCTACATCTTCCAAAGACACGCTATGCTTTTTCATCAGCCCTTGGATGATGCCACCCTCAATATCTTTGCCCTTGGCTTCGAGGATTGATATTTCCTGTTGGGCAATATCCAGTTGTTGGCGTAACTTGTCCGCCTTGGCATGGGCAACTAATAATTGTTTGTTGTTACTTTCAAGGCGTTGGTGTGAACTCATTGGGATGCTACCTCCTTGGCTTCTTTGGTTTCATTGACTTTATTGGTTTTACTGACTTGGCTGGTCTTAATGGCTTCTTTGTTTTTGGCGAGCTTGATTGAGTTAATCGAACCAATCGGATTAGTAAAGTTGGTCGAGTGGGTCGAACCATGCAAGTCACTGGGCTTGGTAGTCATAACCTTGTAAAGCTCGGTATCTTCGGGGAATTTATCTTTAGCAGCGATTATGTTGTTGCCATACTTTATCAAGACATCGCCCTGCTCTGCGTTAGTTACATGAGCTAGATGCCCTGGCGAAATATTAAATCTTTCTGCCAATATCTTACCATCATCAGGTGCTTGGTCTAGGAGTGCTACAAACTCGCAGTTTTCAAGGATGTTTGCGACTTCTGCGGATAACAGAAACTCCTTTACATTCTGTGTAATAACAGTGGGTATTGCACCCCACTTTCTAAAACGCTTGTACATCTCGGCTGAGTATGACGCTGTTTGCTTATGGCGTATGAGGAGATGGAACTCGTCAGAATATGTCCATGTACCTATGCCTAAGTTTCTGTTGCGGGACACTCTTGACCATATTTGGTCTTGAATAATGAGCATAGCTAAGGGTCGCATACTCTCCCCAAGGGATTTAGTATCAAAGCAGATAAGGCGATTATCGGCATCTATGTTGGTTTGGTGGTTAAACATTGTGTATGAACCCTTAACAAAGCGATATAGGGCGTGGGCAAGGTTTTGTGACTTTTCCTTCCAGTTACTATTTTCTGGATTTTCTGGGTCAGTTTCATTTATTAAAGCATTGTACAAATCTTCTAATATTGGCATATTTTCTGGGATAGGATTTTTAAGGTACTCACGATAAACAACCACCACACAATGGTCGATTATTGACTGCTCTACATCTTCAAGCCCATTTGGGCGGGTAGTGATGGTTTCCATCATTGAGGCGATAAACTCGCTTTTTAACCCGATGGGGTCGTTGGGTTCTTCTTTTGTGCCGTAATCCAACACAATGTCCATTGGGTTTATATGGGTTTTTGATGCGGTGGAGAGTTTTACTACTGTCCCACGAAGCTTTTTTACAAGGGCTGAATACTCTCCCTCTGGGTCAAGGATGAGTATGGTGTCACCAGTAGCTAGGAATACATGGACAAACTCTCTTTTTACAAAGAAGGATTTACCAGAGCCTGGGATGCCCAGTACAACTCCGTTTGGGTTCTTTAACTTCTTACGATTGGCAAGTATAACCCTGCCCGATATAGCATTAGTGCCGTAATATATGGCTTCTGCATCCTCTTGGAATAGTTCTTGCGAGGAAAAAGGCATAAAGGCTGCAACGGCTGATGTTATTAGTTTTCTGGATAGTGGGCTTGGGATTTGGTTTACACCTAAAGCTAGGGATGATGCTAGACCCTGTTCTTGTAAGTATTCCAGTCCGTGTAATTTACAGCTATATTGTGAAGCAATGCTTTTAGTGGATGCTATTCTTCCATCAAGGTCTGGCGGGTTGCTTGCAAGGTGCATTACTATAAAATGGGTGTCAAAAAGTTCTTCGTTTCCTTGTAAATCCTTTATTAATCCAGTTGCAGCCTCAGAATACATCTTGATGTCTGGAGGTAGTATATCTGCGTCATAGTTTTCTCGAAAAGCTTTCTTTTGACCAGCGGACTTGGTTGCGTTTACCTCTGAAAGTTTTGCTTTGCCGTATTTTATGGCAGTGGATTTGTCCATGGGTTTTATGTGTTGTGTTATGATTATGGGGTAATCTGTGTCTAAGAGTTTTGATAAAAACTTGTCGGGTAGTTCTTCTGCTGATATTTCTAGGTAGGACATTGCACATAGGGTTTTGTTTCCGATGGGTTGGGCAGGTTTATTGGAGTAGGACGACTTCGCTTCCAACACAAAGGTATCAGCTTGAAAACGGAAACTTTGTGGGCTTATGTAATCTTTGGTGGTGGCGTGGATGTTGTTATCTAAGGGAAACCCTGTAGCGTTTGTTTTGCGATTGCTAGGTAAAACAAATCTGTCCTTTGGGTGTGGGTTTAACTGCTTATGTAACAATTTTAATCTCTCTTGTCCATCCAGTGGGTATGCCGTCACTCGTAAAGCCTTGAAAATCGAAAGCATTTCCCTTTCAATGCGGTTTAGTCTGTTTGAGGCATCTTTTATATTCTTGGCGTGTATGCCGAAAGTGGCGTATTTTCTTTTCACTAAGCCCTTGCCAGCGTCAGCAAGTTTTTGGCGTAGCATTGTGTAAAATTCTTTGCGTATGTTTTGGAAGCGGTCGTCTTTGCCTTGCAACTTGACAGCAGTTTCAATTTCTTGTAAATCTGGGTAGTAATTCATGTAAGTAAGTTGTAGTGAAACATCTTCGCTGAATGAATTGAGTAATTGACACCATTGACCAAAGATGCGTCTTTTTTCGTGTTGACCAGCCATTTGGAAGTTGGTGTCCTCAAAAGCTATGGTTTTAGTGTAGTAGTCACCTTCTACGTGACATAGACCGCTGGAGAGCATTGTTATGTATGGGATTGTGTCGTGTGGATTTGTTGGTGGTACGGCTTGTCCAAAGGCTTTTTTGTATAAGAATTGTTTGGACTGGGTGAAGAAAGAAATGGATGGTTTACGTTTAGTTGGCGGTTGGTTGGTTTGTGGTTGTTTTTGGTACGGGGGTTGTTGGTTTTTGTTGTGTGGTTGCGGTTTGTAGTTTTGTTGGTTTTTGTGGTTCTGACCCTTGTGGTTTGGATGGTTTCTTTGGGTTGGTTGTGTTGTTTTTGTGGCTTGGGGCATGATGCACCTCCTTTTTACTATGATTTGTTTGCACTTGTTTTGATAATGGTATGATTATCGGTGGTTTTGTTGCTGGTGGTTTTGTGGGGTGTTGGTTTTTGTGTGGTTGATGGATGGATTTAGATTGAGGTGTGGATTGGGGTTTAGGTTGGGATGCGGAGTGTAATGGGGGTTTAGGTTTGGGTATGGGTTGGGATGTAGACTTGGATTGTAAACTAAGTTTGTGCTGGAATTGGGGTTTGGATTGCGGGTTAGGTCGGTGCGTGGGACTATTCTTCTTGAAACTGCGTGAAGAAGGAAACAGCCAAAACCGTAACTTTAGCACCATCATCCTTTCCATGGATAGTCCTTCCCTTTTGTTAAATCCTAACATAATAATGGGTATTACCACGAATATTACAATCCAAGCCGCACCAACGATGCTGATGCCGAGTAATCCAGTTGCTATTTGATAGGCTATAAAGCCAGCACCAAAGGCAATGGCTAGATATATCCATTGTTTTTTGGTTAGTATTCCAGTTTTGACTTTCATTTGGTCTAGGTCTTTGGGGATTGAGATGTAATTGTCTTCCATGTGTTTTCATCCTTTCTTGGGTGGTTTGTGGTTTGGTTGCTGTGGGTTGGTTTAGGTTAGTTAAGATGCTCCGAAGATGCTTTTTGATATTTGTTGGGTTTTTAGGAGAAGGATAATCATCATAACCGATACACCTGCATAAACGAACATCATCATTCCAATCCCTTCTGCGGATGGAGTTATAGGAATGAGTGCCATTGTAGCACCATTAAGAACGAGTACCATTATCATCAAAAACCCTTGGAAAGATGTTGCCACCAATGTTTTTATATAGTTATTGCCCACGCTACTCCATTCCCTGTTTATCAATGTTGCAAACGGGATTGGGGCAAGTGACATTTTCATCAAAATCAAAATCATTCTGTAAATCACAATAATCATAATTATCATCCGACAAGCCGTCATAATAAAACCCAAAAGAAAGCTGGTTATCCATAGAGAAGACAAAGTGGTTATAAAATAATAATTCCTAAGATTGTCTTCTAAGGCATCAAGCATTATATCAAAATTTAGAGCCTCAATACCCATGCCTTCTTGTGCGAGGGTTACAGCTTCTGCACCTATGCCAAAAATCCAATTGACTATAGGAAATACATTAGTTAAGAGAAGTACGCCAATGAAGACCTTTACAAGCCACTTGAAAAGATGAGTGTAATCAAAATCCCTAAGTGTATTACCCTCTGACAGCATAGACATGAACTCATATCCCACAATTAAAGCGAAAGCCACAAGAGCAATCGGCAAAATGGTGCTGTTAGCAAAATTTTCTATTATCCCAAAATGGTAGCCACCCAAAAAGTTTTCTGGTGTTTGAGCTAACATTTGTGCGGACTGCTCCACTTCATTTTCCCAATTAGCAAAAGCGTTTTCAACATTACTAACGATGCCTTGTATTAAGATGTCTTCTATCTCTGCAATGATGTCGTTGAATATCCTTTGTATAAAGTCCCCCATTGGCGTACTTCCTCCTAAAAATCACTCATACTACTCTCTTACACCGTAAATATATCCCCTAACATAGGAATAATAAGCGCTCCCACAACCATAAGCCCAACGCCACCAATTACCTGCCATCTGCCTTGGCTGACCTTCGCACCATCACCATCACCTTGACCATCAAACAACTTAACGATGCCAAAGCCTGATAACATACCGCCACCACCAACAACTATTGCTTGTAAGATGCTGATGATTTGTGTCCACATTTGAAAACCTGCATCAGGGTTTACGGTCATTCCTGTTAGGGACATTGTGCCACTTAAAATTTCTTGTAGCGTAGATTGAAACATAAAACTTTCCTCCTTTTTCACACAGTAGATTTATGTATTTTTGCTTGTGTGTTGTTTTTGGGCGGAACTCTCGCCCTTGGTCTGGGTGTTGCTTTTTGTTGTCGGGGTTTGGTGTTGCTACCCTTACTAGGCTTCTTTATGCCACCATTCATCATCCTATATACTGGATGTGTCGTCACATCAAACTTATCCGATAAAAACGGTGGAACACCTCTAAGGATTAGCAGACACTTGCCCCCATCCAGACGAGCCAGCTCGTCAGCAGTCATAAGTTCACGCCCAGTCTTTTTGTAACTTTTGCTAAAAGACCCGCTTTTGCCTTTGGTTTCAGAATTGTCCATCATGTCAATGGTTTCTTTACCCATAACTCTTGTGAGGTATTTAAGCGTTTCTTCATCGTCACCGCCAAGGAAAAGCTTTGTATCACAGTTGCCAATAATTGTGTTCATATGTTCTTTGTATACGGCTTTTAGTTGGCTAAGGTTTTGCAGTATTATACAGGCTGATATTTCACGGCTTCTAATGGTGGCAATGAGCCTGTGAAAGTTAGGTATTTTGCCAAGATTTGCAAACTCGTCCAAGATACAGCGGACGTGGACTGGTAATCTTCCGTCACGAAATCTATATTTGCTCTCTGCACGGTTTACGAGAGTGGAGAACATTTGAAAGTAGAGCATGGTTGCTATAAAGCTGTAGGTGGAGTCCGTATCATCTGTAATAACGAAAAGGGCAGTTTTTCTATCGCCTATAGTTTCCAACTTCATTTCATCTTTTTCCATTACATCCCTAACCGCTTGGATGTCAAACACTGCAAGGCGTACACCGCATGAAATGATGATAGATTTTAGGGTCTTGCCAGCACCTTGCTTGAATTTTTTATATTGCCTTACAGAAAAGTCATCTGGGTACAGGTCTTCTATTCTCTCAAACTCTCTATCCACCATACTTTTGTAGTTCTCGTCCCCTTCTTTAACTTCCATGCTTGTAACCATTTCAACTAAGGTGTTCATGTTGTGCATGGTTTTGTCCTTTACATGAAATTTGATATATGCTATTAAAGCCATATACAAAAGCTTTTCGCTTTTTGTCCAAAAGTCTCCGTCATCACTGGATTTAGTGTTTTCTGTAGTGCTACTCTGTAGAACATTTACAACTCGCAGTATATCGTCCTCGGTCTTTATGTAATCAAAAGGATTATAGCCCATAGAAGCACCGAAATCCTTTAGGTTAAGCACACGCACGTCATATCCGCCCACCTTCTCCAAGACCTTACCTAGTGAATAAAAAAGCTCTCCTTTGGGGTCCGTTATTACGTATGAGCTGTGCATTTGCATTATATTTGGGACGCAGAAGAAGCGAGTTTTACCAGAGCCAGCACCGCCAAATACCAGCATATTTTTATTGCGTCCATACTTGGGGATGTCTGGTCGGCTGTTCATTGTTAGACCTTCTGTGGCAGTTAGGATTACATTTTGTCTGGGGTTTGTGTCCATGTATGGTTTCATGTCCTCAGATGTACCCCATCGGGCAGAGCCGTGTTCTATACCACGTCTATATTTACGCTTGTCTTTACCCATGACCCTAATCGACACAAAGGCGGTGGCGGTTGCTCCAGCTAGAATGAAGTTATTGAACTGCACTAATTGCAGGGTAAAGTTGATATAAAATACCACAAAGGCAACCATTGCAAATATTATGGCGTTTGATATTATTTCTCTTTTTTGTTTTTCTTTTTTGTCTGTGGTTATGGTGTACACCCCCTTTTTGATTTTTTGCTTGTATATGGCTATAGTTTACAAGTTGATACCCTCACGCATTTACCGTTGTTCCGTATGCAAGGAAAATGACAATCGTTAATACACTCAATATCAATATAAGTCTTATAATCGGCATGAAATATCTACCGTAAATTCCCCGAAACACCCACAAACCACCTTTCTTTCCTTTCTTGCCGTTACAACGAACACAACAGGCAACTAGATTTGAAATGTGGTTGACCCCATCGGGCAGGGTTTTGAAATGCTCCCTCAAATGCTTGGTATACTGCACCCTGCGGATGGAATGGATGTGGTCAACAACGATTTTAGGCTTGTCCCACATGACACGCCCGCAGTATGGACAAAAGTATAGACTTTCAAAGGCTTTGTTCGGGAATACTTTCAAAAGGAAGCCTTGTACGGAGGGTGGTATTTGCCAACCCTTATCATGCTCGAAGTATCGCCGTCTGTAGTCGTGACTACGTTTTAGGGTCTTTGTTCGTTCTATGTAAGGTTTTTTATTCACGATGTCCACCTTGCTCATGTGACCCAGCAGGTTTTGTATGAGTAAGTTGACCATCGTTTATAAATATGGTACAATCGCAATTAGGGTTAGGGAGTACGTAATTCCGCATTTTACCCCTAGGAGGAGAATGTACAAAGATGATGTTTTTGGATGTCCAAGATTTAGATGAGTTTTTTTCTTTGTTTTTGCAAGAGGTGGAACGCTTGCCCCTAAATAGAAGACGTGACTGCAAAAACACCTTAACTGAATACATAAACTTTTTCAACGCAATACCTCCTACGTATTATAAACTCGAATACCGCCGTAAATTTGAAGTGACCGTCTATACGGAGCGACCTTTTTATACTATACGCTGGTGTGAAAAGACATTAAATGACCTTGCAACAAGCAATCCTCAACACAAAACACGTATAAAGGTTGAAAAATGTAAGGAATTGGTGGACGCTGATATTTTACAAAACCCAAAGCAACTACAATTCATACCAAGTAAAGGAGCAATAATAATCGGTGATACATCAACTATATTCCCTACATGTCCTCTTACAATCCTTGACGGAAATCATCGCTTCGCAAAGGCTGTATACGATAAAGCTGAATATATAGAAGCTTATTTTCTCCATCCTTGTATTCACACAGAAGCGATTAGCAATGAATACATCAAAGCACTCTATAAGACACACAGCAATTGCTTGTTGACTTTGATGTATTATTCAGGCGTAATGAAAGCGGACGAGGTGAAAAAAGGAATTCTTTTTCTTGATGGGTTATCCGACCCCCTAAGCAGCAGTCTCCAGAAAATTGGTAGTGATAAGAGGTTATCTACTATACTAAGGAACTTTTTCAGCAGACCAAGACACTAGGTTTGCTTTATCGATGCTTTCGTTTCATGCCACAATATTCCTAACGGTTATATGTTGCATTGTATTTCAAAATGGTAAATTATCATCAGCGAGGCTGTTATCAACTTCATAAAAAGTATCGTTGGGCGATGTGTCGTCTTGGCTTTGGCTTTGAGGTTGGGTGTGAGATTGACTTTGGGGATTGGAATTATTATCACTTTGTGAAGAAGAAACATCAGTATCGTTTTGGTTATTGTTGGCACTTTCATTTCTGCCCTCAAAACTAGCACGGCTTTCTGCAAAGAAATGTTCGTTGGTGATTACCTCTGTAACCCAACGGCGATTACCTCCTTGGTCGTCATAATTACGCACCTGTATTCTTCCAACAACGCTGACTAATTGTCCCTTTTGATAGAACTTTGCAACAAACTCCGCATCCTTGCCGAAGCAAGTGCAGTTGATGAAGTCAGCGGATTGTTCGCCAGCATCTTTTCTTTCACGGCTTATTTGCCTGTCTACAGCTAAAGTGTAGCGAACTACAGCAATTGGATTTGCTCCTGCACTGTAACGTATTTCTGGGTCACGGGCTAGTCTGCCCATTAGGATTATTTTGTTCATGGTGGTCAGCCTCCTAGTTTAATGAAATGGCTTAAATTTGTTGTTTTTGCTAAAATTGTTTCTGTATTAGGACTTTGCAAATATCACGTTGTGTACATAATTCGCATAGTGCCTTGGTGTTGGGATACATCTTGCAAGGTTCACCGCTAATGAACGACCAATAGTCGATGTCCAAGTTGTTCAGGTTGTCTATCGGTTTTATTTTAAGAGTGAACCTTTCATCCTTAGTGTATCTGTACTCCACTCTACGAAAGTTAAACTCTTTGTTGTAAACAGGGTGTTGCTCTAGCCAGTAAAACAAAATTTCTTCAAATTTTTCTGTAAATGCAATGGGTTCGTGGATAGTTCTGCTAGAATAGTGGTGACGATAATGAACACCCGCAATCATGTCATGCGGTATTTGTTTATTGAAAACAACCTTGATGAAGTCCAAAACGGCTTCTTTGCTGACTTCTTTTTTCTTTTGTATTTTCATCGTTTCTACACGGTGTTTAATATATATCCATACAGAACATGTCGCTATTGCCAGTGTTATGGTTACCCAATAAAGTACCAACAATCAAAACCCCCTTAGTCTTCTTGGTCTGCATTGACATCGCCGTCATCCGCATTGTCACAATCACTGCCATTTTCTAGGCAGGATATATCATTGATATTGCGTCCTAATGCTCTTGTGTATATAAATCTAGGTAATTTCATAGTCAATCACCCTCCTTTTCCTTGTTATTTTGTTTTTCTATAATTAAAAACCATAAAATTACAATCGAAATAGTGAGAAAAATCACCGATATTACAAGAGATGTGTTTTTAATGGCTTCGGAAGCAACCAACCTAGCTGAAACTCCCATGGCGACGTACACGGCTGTTGAAAAAATGCACCCTTGACGCAATATTTTGTATACCTCTTTTCTCTTCTTTGGTGGCAAGCACCAATTTCCGCCATTTAAGTAACGTACTTGTTCGGATGCGGTTTCCTCTGTTGAGAAGACACAATCAAGTCGGTTGAACTCCCCATTTGGTTCAAAGAAACCAACTTCATAAACCGTGTTTTGTTTTGTCTGCGACTTTCTGTAAACCCACATTTTCTATCCTCCCCCCTCTGTTATCTCCCAGATAGTTCTGGTGGTGGCGGTGTGTTAGGTGTTGGGGCGGATAACCCCTTATCTTGTTGATTTTGTTTGCCAAATCCCATTTGCTCCGCCTTATTGATTTGTTTATTAAATTCTTTATTGAATTTCTTGTAATCTCGTCCCATCTTAAAAGGGATACTATGGTCAACTGTATTGGTGGTGACATGATGCTTGTCACTCCATCCCTTTGCAAAGACCAGTTTTTCAGCTATATTTTCATGGTGGCGACGAAGGTTGTTTGGTTCACGTAGTTGGGCTTGTTTGGCTAGTGCATCGGGGTTTATTAATTCTTTGACCCTTGTTAGCTCTGCTGGGTCTTTTGGTTCAAATTTTTGTATGCTGTAATCAAGTAGCCCGTTGTTGTTTCTGCTACCTTCGTAGGTGACAGAATAGACATCGTTATTGATGTTGTAAAATGCCATGTTGTGGCTGACAAGGGCTGGTGGGTGGAAGCTTGTGTTGGTGGTTCTGTCGTTGCCTTTGTCGTTGTCCTTGTAATTATCGGTATATCTGCCCTCATCAGTACCGCTGGATATTCCAGCCCCTCCATAACGTGCAGTATTTCTCTTATCCACCAAAACATCATTAAAGTCTTTAATGGGTCTGGTATCTGGGTTTGAAATATCGTTCCAATCCCTAATTACCCCTACCTGCGGTGGTTTATATTCCACCGTATATTTGTCTGGATATTTCTGGTTTAACTGGCTCATAATCCGATGTGCAGCGTCTTGTCCTGCTTTGTCGTTATCGAGGTTTAAGACAATTTTGTCAATGTTGGGATGTTGTTTTAGGTAGGTTTCAAGCCCTAATGAGGACGTACCCCCAAGGGATATTCTGTGTACACAATTCCAGTGTTGTCCAATTTTTGGGTTTTGTTTGTCTAGTGTTGCTTTGGACATGGCATCAATAGGAGATTCTGTCACAAAGACTATCTTTGAGATGTCTTTGTGTTGCTCTTTGATTGGTATAACGAAAGGCACGGACTTAGTGCTATTGGTGGCTTCGCCTATAAATTTTTTGTCTGTATTATCCTTTGTTCCTCTCAGGGAGGCATATTTGGCAACACCATCTTGGTCAAAGCCAACAAAAACGGCGTTGTTGTGGGGTTTACTTTGATATAAAACCTTTTGCTCAAAGCAATAATTTACAATATCCTCGTCTATGGCTCTATTTTCTGTGAGATAATCCGTCACGGCTGTGCGACCCCAACTGGCTTTGGGTAATTCAATCGGACCTTTTGGTTCGGGTGGTTCGGGTGGGTGTGGTTCTTGAGGTTTAGGGGCTTGGTTAAGGTTGCTATCCACATTGCTTTTAGGTGTATGTTGGGGCTGTCCAGAGTGTGTCGTTTGGGATTGGTTGGACTTGACTGTTTCCGCATAGTTAGGCGTTAGATACTTTACTGCATCTACGAAGTTGTACCCTCGCACCTTAGACATAAAATCTAGGGCAGTTTTTCCGCTTATGTCCCTAGAGTGCCATTTCCAAGCATAACCACCATCTTTTGAAGGGAAGATTTTCAGGCTGTCATGGTCTTTTAGTTTGTATGTATCTGCACTATGACGGGTTATGTTGTCGGGTTCGTTGGTTTTTATGTAATCTAGTACACATACAGAACGAGCTTCGTCTCTACGTGCTTCACTAACGAATTTGTCGTTGACTTTACTGTTGGTTTTACTGTTGGTCTTACTACTGACAGTGCCAGTGTTGTTGTGGCTTGATTTTTGCTCTTGCTTAGGTTGCTGGATTTGTTCTTGGTTTGGTTCTTGTCGGGGTTGTGTGTCATTTTTTGGATTGGGTTGTGCGGGTTGTGGTTGAATTGATGAATGTGATGGATAGTCTGGATAGTTTGAGTGGTCAGGGTAGTACGGGTATTCCTTGGATTGGGATTGCTTTGAGTATTGTGATATTTGTTGCTCATAAGACCATAGTGCGTCATCCCAAGGGTCTTGTGTGGAATGGTTATTTTGGTTGGGGTTGGGTTGGGGTGCTGTTTGCTCGTGTTGGTCGGAATTAGACAAAGGTGCTGTTTGCTCGTGTTGTAGGGGTGTAGAGGATGTAGAGGATTGCTCTGCTTGTGATTGTATTTGTGATTGGGTGTGGTGGATGTGTTCTGGATTGGTTTGTTGTGGAGTTTGGTGCAAAGATGTATTTGCCAGTGTCTGCTGTTCTGCGGTTGATGAGGATTGATTTGTCTGCCCTAAGGTTTGATTTTGACCTTCCATGCCCTTTTGGGCGTTAAAACCCTCTAAAACTGCCCTGTCAATCGCTTTGCGAAGTTCTGCCGTGGCAGGGAAAGCAATGTCGTAATATTTACCGTCAGACCCCTTGCTTTGGGGCATGGCTACAAAGTTGCCTTTTGCACCACTCATCACACGTACACCGTTTATGGCTATTAGATTGTTTATGGTGATGTTGGCAAAGGCTAGGGTGCTGTTTTTGGGGCTTAGAATTGGGTTGATTTTTACGTCTATTTGGAATTGTTGGGGTTGGGTCATGGCGTGTCCCTCCTTTCTATGTTTTTTGTATTTTCTATAAATTGTCTTGATGTGCTTTTCACTTAAAGACTTTACTGGGTGAAAGAAAAAAGCTTGGGTGGTGCTGTGTGTTGTGGTGTAGTGCAGTAGATTAAGCTTGTGCCTGTGCGATTACCTTTTGTAGTTCTGCATGGTTGCTGGGTAATTCTCCGTATTTGTTTTTGTGGTATTCGATATATTTTTTGGCGAACACAGGGTCTTTGTAGGCTGATTGGATTGTGTCGATTAGTGGACGGCATAGGGTTCGTATCACGTGGGGTGGTATGGTTTTGGTGTTGATTTTTACAGGATATTTCATGGGTTAGCCTCCTGATGGTGATAGTGTCATCTGAATAGCATCTGCTGAGTGAGTTGGCGTAGGTTTAGGGTTTCTATTTGCACGCTCATATCCGTCAATATATCCCTCTAACCTGCTGGCGACCCGCTCCTGTTCTTTTTGGGGGAGTTGTGACATCATAATAACGGTTTTGTAAATGGGGTGTTCCTTGTTTAGTAGTGTTTTGGATTGGTTACTTTGCACGGGATTTTCCTCCTTCCTCTTGGCTTAGGTTATCCAGATTTTTATTCCATTCCTCAAATTTGCGTAAATTTTCAGGATTTGAGAAGAATTTTTCAGCTAGTTTGTTGATTTTACTGGCTGTATGGTCTGTTATATTGTGTTTTGGGATTATTTTGGTGGTTGGGTTCATTGGTCACACTCCTATATACTATTATGTGATTGTAGAAACATTATAACAAGATTATTTGTTACTGTCAACACTTTTATAAAAATATTTTGTGTTTTTTGATAATTATGTGTTGACAGTAACACTCAAATGACATATACTAGACTTTAAGAGGGTGAGAAAAATGTATCAACGAATCAAAGAGGTTCGCAAAAGTACGGGCAAGACGCAAAAAGTTTTCGGTGAGTCCTTGGGGGTTTCTCGTGAAACTCTGGCAAGTTATGAAATTGGGCGTGTTACACCTAGTAAAACATTTCTGCAACTACTTTGCACAACCTACCGTGTGAATGAAAAATGGTTATTGTCTGGTGATGGTACGATGTTTACCGAAACCAAAGAAGATGCCATAGACCGTTTCGCAAGCGAACACGGCTTGACATTTTACGCCAAAAAAGTATTACAGAGCTATCTTGCACTTGATGCGGGTGGACGTGAAGCGGTGGATGGTTGGTTACATAGTTTCGTGGAATTAAGCAAAGAGGAGGTTGGTGAAGAAATTAATCCAAACGTTACTTCTATTCTGACTCCCACACTAAAAATAGAAGCGGAAGCACAGGCTGTAGCTAAATTTGCTCACGATGAATACATAAGAGAAAAAAGTGGGGCATCCCCAGCATCTTCCTCTACAGGCTTAAAGCAGAAGGGGTAGGGGATTGGGTGATTGATTACATTAAACTAGCAAAACAAAACAATTTTATGTAGTTTATGGAGGTAGGTTTTATGGAGTTAAACAAAGTGAGAAAAATCATTTCAACTACAGTGTTGACAATGCTTTTGGTTCTGGTTTTGTCATCTTGCGGAGGAAACCGAGCCATTGTAGGTACTTGGGAAATAGTTGAAACAAACCAAACGCTTAGCCGTGTCGGGGATAGAACAATCCTCAATGCCGATGGAACAGGGAGGTCGAGAGGTTCTGGTTTTAGGTGGCACGTAGACGGTGATTAT
This sequence comes from Defluviitaleaceae bacterium, assembly GCA_009780485.1. GTDB lineage: Bacteria > Bacillota > Clostridia > Lachnospirales > WRAX01 > WRAX01. The sequence continues at coordinate 45,162 of WQZZ01000002.1, forward strand.
TTAGTGACAAACGTACCATTGTTCGGTAATATGTACGAAAGATTTGAATTAGAGGGCAATCGTTTAACGGTACACCATGATGATAGGGGTCGAAGAATATCGGTGTTTGAGAGAGTAGAATAATTATTTTAAGGGCGGATGGAATATGATAAAATTTATTATTTTTGGAGGATTAGCTCTCATCACCTTAATTGTTTTAGTCATAATACTAGGGTACAGAGCCATATTACCTTTCATTCCTTACTTAGCTGTACTGTCAGCCGTATTATTTCTTGTGTTTGACACAATCTCGATTACCACAAACAGCGGTAGTATTGTAGTGCTGGGATTAGGTCTATTTCACCAACTACTACCGTATGACATTAATGCTTTTCTTGGACTAGGATTTATCGCCGTAGTATTAGTTGTTACTGGATTTATTTGGTATAAAGTGCAAAGGATACATATTAAGCTAGTAACCCGAAAAGGTTTTTACCCAGCCAACATTATTGTTTTCGCTATCCTTGGACTTACCGTAGCTCATATTGTGAGGGTAGTATATTTTACCGAAGCCAGCCCCGCCAACAACCACAACCACGTAATTATACCCATTATTGCGGGAATTTCAACATTCCTAATTCTATCCTTTTGCAAGAGATTGGAACGCAAGTATTGGAGGATAACTAGATAAATTATCCCCCTATTCTCGAGACCCCAATGATTGATATAGCTAAAATATTTTGGGATGAGTAAAAGATAAACAACAAAAAACCGCCCTTGCTACAACAAGAAGCGGTAAATAAATCACGAAATGCACCACATCAGAATAATACATTTCCACGCCCCTATTATACCACCCTTCGGGCTGGAATGGAAGGGGTAATTTTTATGAGTGAAAAGTTACATGGATTAAAAGCCGTTATCTATGCCCGCTACAGCTCCAATAATCAGTCGGAGCAATCCATCGAAGGACAATTAAGGGTCTGCCAAGAGTTTGCCGAAAAGCACAAAATGACAGTTGTTGGACACTATATTGACCGTGCCATCAGTGGTACAACAGACGAGCGGGAAGAATTTCAACGGATGCTAAAAGATTCCGATAGAAAATTGTTCGGAGCTGTCATTTGCTATAAAATGGACAGATTTTCCCGCAACCGATATGATTCTGCTATTTACAAGGCAAGACTAAAAAAGAATGGCGTAAAAATTTGCTACGCAGCAGAAGCCATTCCAGATGGTCCAGAAGGCATAATTTTGGAGTCTTTGCTTGAAGGTATGGCTGAATACTATTCAGAGGAACTATCCCAAAAAATACGCCGTGGACAACGTGAATCAGCTTTGAAATGCAAGCACATGGGAGGCAAGCCACCACTGGGGTATAAAGTTACAGATGAAAAGAAATATATCCTTTGCGAAGTCACTGCCCCATTGGTTGTAAAAATTTTTAATATGTACGATACTGGTATACCCGTCATTGACATTTGCAATGAACTAACTGCAATGAACACAAAGACTGGTATCGGTGGCATTTGGAACAAAAACAGTTTGCGTAAGATTTTGAAGAACCAAAAATACATAGGAATTTACGAAGCCAAAGGGGTTCGTGTGGAAGGTGGTGTACCATCAATCGTGGATATAGAACTTTTTAAGCGTGTACAGGAGCGTGTGGAGATAAACCGAAAAGCCCCTGCAAAAGGTCAATCTGAAAAGGCTGATTTTTTATTGACAGGCAAACTCTACTGTGGCAAGTGCCAACAAGGTATGCTTGGTATCAGCGGTAAAAGCAAGAGTGGTAAAGTCCATTATTACTACACCTGCGGTAATAAGTGGCGACACAAAACCTGTGATAAAAAGAATGTGCGTAAGGATTGGTTGGAAAATTTCGTTGTAACGGAAACGGTCAAACATATACTACAACCCGATAAAATAAATATTATCGCCCAGCGTTGCGTGGAAATCCACAAAAAAGAGATGTCAGACGACAGAGAGTTGACCTACTTGAAAAATCAACTTGCCGAAACCCAAAAAGCCCTTAATAATCTTATGACAGCAATCGAACAAGGTATAATCACAAAATCAACTAAAGCCCGCCTTGCAGAGCTAGAAACAGCAACCGAAAAACTAGAATTTGAAATAAACTTGCAAACCACCCGTCAACCCCAGCTAACAGAAAGACACATCATCTTCATGCTGTCACAATTCCTACGTGAAACAGACGCAGAAATCGAAGAATATAACAGAGATGTGATTGAAGCCTTTATTGACAAGGTTTATTTGTATGACGACAAGATAATAACCACCTATAATTTAACAAAAGAAAATTCCGAGCTTGACAGCACGGAACTCGCTTTGGTTTGTGATGCTGATTTGAAAGGATTTTCTGAGTGTTCGACTTTAGAACACTTACATGGAGGCGAGGAGAGTCGAACTCCTGTCCGAGAACCAGTCCACGAGGACTTCTTCCATCATAGTCAGTTTCGGAATTTCCCCCGCACACAGAAAACTGACAAAGCTGTGTGCGGGGTAGCTACTTAAGTCTTTACCCCATGGCGTAGCAACATAGGATAAGTGCCCCATCTGTCGATGCCAGACCCCTGACCGACGGGTTTATCAGGGCTGACAACGGCTTTAATTAAGCCGCAAAAGCGTAATCGTTATTGTCGATTATATTTAGGTTTGCCTTGATGACGCAGATGCGCTGCGGATGGCTATCCAAGTTTCCCAAATCCCCGTCGAAACCAGTACGCCCCCAAATTGTGGCGTTACAGAGATTTTATATTATAGTATACACAGTTTTTACGATGATGTCAATAGGAAGTTTGTGACACCCACGACAATCTAATCCCGAAATAAGCCATCAATCGCATAAAATCACCGCCCGATTCTTTTTGGTTGAAGAGTGTGAAAAATATTTTCGGCAAACGCAGAAAAAACTCTTGACACTTAGTTTAGACATCTGTATAATATTAAATATCGGCAATTGCCGAAAATCTCTCGAGAGAGTAATACAATTATTTTTTGGAAGGGGTGACACAATGGAAAAGATGAAAAAACTGCCGGATGCGGAGTTTGACATCATGAAAGTGGTATGGGCAAATGAACCGCCCATCACATCAAACATAATCATGCAACAGCTGGGCAATGTGAAGGGGTGGAAAGCGCAATCTGCTATCTCGTTAATGCTTAGGCTGGTTGAGCGGGGTTTTCTTCGTACAGAGAAGAACGGGAAAGAACGCACTTACTTTCCTTTGGTTGATAAGGAGGATTACCTTAAGTTTGAAACGGACAACTTTGTCAAACAGTTTCACGACAATTCATTCCTTAACCTTGTTACAACTATGTATGGGGATAAACCCATGAGTTATGACGATATTGACGAATTGCTAAATTGGGCAAAAGAGCGGAGGGGTTAGTATGCAAAATTTCATCATAACTTTACTAATTTGCTCTGCTACCATGTCCGTGCTTGCATTGTTGTATATGGCAATCACACCACTTTTGGCAAAACGTTATTCTGAAAAAGGGCGTTATTACGCATGGTTGGTTATTGTTATCGGTTTGATAATCCCTTTTAGACCGAGTTGGACAAGTGCGATATTTACTGTAGACGTTCCTGTGGCGAATGTTGGAGATTACTTTGCAAACACGGCTACACAAACATGGAACGGTAACATTACGACGATACCAACACTTGTGATTGATGCAAGCACTTTACCTATTGCCACAACCTTTAGCATTACACTGTGGCAAGGTATAACGGTGGTGTGGTTGATTGGTGCGGTAGCATTTATTGCTTTACAAGTCATCAGACACTATCGTTTTGCGAAAACAGCAAGACGATGGAGCGAAACTATAACAAACAAGCAAATCTTATCCACATTCAATGAGTTAAAAGCGGAAATGGGGATAAAGAAGAGAATAGGCTTGTGCATTAACCCTTGTGCTGGCAGTCCAATGATGATTGGGTTTATCAAACCACAAATACTATTGCCAACGGAAGAACTGGCAGAAGATGAACTACGCTTTATTCTAAAGCATGAACTTGTGCATTATAAACGTAACGACTTGCTGTATAAATCTTTGGTGCTTGTAGCAACGGCGATACATTGGTTTAACCCCGTTGTTTATCTAATGGCAAGGGTGGTCGATTCATTATGTGAAACATCTTGCGATGCCGAGGTTGTGCGTAACGCAAACAAAGATACCCGCCTAGAGTACAGCGAAACAATAATTGGTGCAGTGAAGTATCGTTCAAAAACAAAGCTGTCTACAGCTTTTTCAACTAATTTTTATGGAGGTAAAAAAGGAATGAAAAACAGAATTTCGTCCATTATGGACACGAGCAAGAAAAGAGCGGGAGCATTTATATTATTTGGTATGCTTATCCTAACATTGGGTACTGGTGTTGTGGTTGTGGCAAATTTAAGTGTTTTTGCAAGCCAAGAAATTATAGCAGAGTCTGTTGAACAAGTAGAGCTTATAACGAATGAACCAGTAGAATTTATAGAAATTGAATCAGACATGTCGGTTGTTGTGGAAATACCTGAACGAAACGCAAGTGCTGAAATGACATATTTGCTTCTAATCCTAGAAGGTTCTTCGGAAGTGCCAACTATGCAATTGGAGCATGCTGTTAGAATCGGTGCTAATGCAATTTATAGCGAGTTTGGTTTATGTATAGACGGTTTAACAGGAAGAATGTTGTTTATCGATGGTGCAGATGGTATACAAAGATGGGTAGGCAACATTTTTTCTGAAGAATTAACCACCCATTCAGATGCTAATGAATTATTTCACTTCTCAATAAATGCAGAAACGGACGAAGTGCTGTGGATGCATATGAACACCGTGGATACGCCATTTAATGGGTAAATTGCAGAAACCAAATAAAAAAGCACCCTAATGATGGGTGCTTTTTTATAATGCCGAATAATCTAAAAATATTCCCGAACCACACAAAAAGATAGTTCGGCTTTTGTGTTTGGTTAAACGATTTCTTCTGGTGCGTCAAGGTCTTCTTTGGTAATGTCCTTGTTTTTGTGGAACATATCATACAAAATCGGCACGACGAAAAGGGTGGTTATTGTGGCGTAGAAAAGACCACCAATGGTGGCAACCGCCATTGGTTGCATCATTTCTGTGCCTTCGCCAATGCCGATTGCAAGTACGGACATAGCGAATATGGTAGATATTGCCGTCATTAGGATTGGGCGCAGACGCTTACGACCAGCATCCACAATAGCTTCGGTTTTAGTCATACCTTCCCAGCGGTCTTGGGTGATACGGCTAACAAGCACAATACCGTTGTTGATGGCAACACCCGATAAAAGTATCAAACCAATCATAGCCACAATGGACAAAGGCATACCAGCCAGCATCAACGTGACGAAGCCACCTGTAAACGCCAATGGGATGGTAAACATGATAACAAACGGGGCCATAAGCGACTGGAATTGCGCGACCATGATAAGGTAGGTCAGCAACAGCCCAAGGGCAATCATCAAGATGAGGTCGTTCATAGCGTCGTTTATCATTTCCATTTCCCCGCCAACTTCTATGCGAGCATCACCCGCAGGCACAAATTCTTCCAACAAAGCTTCAATTTCAGCGTTTACCAAAGCCACGTTAAAACCGTCTTCCAAGCCACCAGAAACCGTCACAAATCGGCTACGGTTAATGCGGCTAATGGACGTAAAGCCCAAATCTTCGTGTACGGTGGCAATTTCTGATAATGCAACATAACCCGCAGGGGTTGCAATTTGCATATTTTCAATGTCCGCACGGGTTGGCTCTATAAAATCCCCATCGGTTATGACGATTTCATAATTTCTGCCAGAAAGGGTCATGTTCATGGTTTGTTCGTTTGGGGATAGGTTGTTCATGGCTTCCATAAACACTTGCGCAATTGTCAGACCCCGTGCCATGGCAGCATCCCTGTCCACCACAATGCGGAGTTCTAAATTGGCATCTTCTGCAAAGTCCGTTACATTGGTTGTGCCTTCCACGCTGTTCACCAGCTCCGCAAGGGCAATTGCTGTGTCACGGATGTCATCCAGCTCCGTCCCTATAACTTGCAAGGAAATGGCATTACCCATCATCATGCCCATTCCACCATCAGCACCTTCTACTTGGACTTCCAAACCAAGACTTTCGCCAATTTCACGTATTTCCGCTGCCATGTCCCATTGGGTTGTTGTGCGGTCTTCCGACATTAACAAATCCATGTTAATGGTTGTGCTGACAGCACCACCAAACATTCCGCCACCGCCCATGGCAGCCATAAATCCACCGCCACCACCGACGGTTACGCCAACAGTTTCTACGTCAGCCATGGCAAGAACAAGGGCAGAAAACACACGGGCAACCTCTACAGCATCCTCAAAGGTTGCATCTTCTGGCATCTCCGCCGATACGTGAACCTGTGGCATATCCATATCTGGGAACAATTCCATACCCTGCTGTAAAATGCCCCATGTTGCAAGTGCAAAAGCAGCGATTGACGCCAATAAAACAGGCCATTTGAAACGAAGCGACCAACGCAAAGATTTTTCATAAACATCAAGCATCTTTTCGTGGAATTTTCCACCCGTGTGCTTTTTAACCCCACGCAACATGGTGGAAGCCGCCGCAGGCACAACCGTCATTGCCACAATCAAACTAGCAAGGAGAGAGTAGGCGATTGTCAAGCCCAAATCCCCGAAAATTTGTCGGGTTATACCACTTGTAAACACAATTGGCAAAAACATGGCAGTGGTAGTTAGCGTTGCCGCAGCAATTGCTCCCGCAACCTGTTTTGTGCCGTAAACCGCCGCCCGTGCCGCCGACTTGCCGTCCGCTTTCATACGATAAATATTTTCGATAACAACAATAGAATTATCAACAAGCATACCCACCGTAAGGGCAAGACCACCCATGGAAATCATGTTTAAGGTGATACCACTAAAATACATAGCAGTAAACGCCAGCATGATAGAAACAGGAATGGAGATTGCCACAACAAGGGTTGGTCGAACATCCCGCAAGAAAATAAACAAAACCACAATGGCGAGTATGCCACCAATCAACAAATTGTCCAAAACAGAACTAACAACCACATCAATCATTTCACCTTGGTCCATTAGGATGGTGAAAACCAGCCCATCATGCTCGACAGACAGTGCATCCATACGGTCACGCACATCGCTGGTTACGTCAGCAGTCACAAATCCAGATTGTGCTTGAAGTGTAAACATCACGCTGTCATAGCCATTTACCTGCGTAAAAGTCAAATGGCTGTCGTCAGTTTCAAAAACATGAGCCACATCAGATAGGCGTATCGGTTCAACCCCAGCAAGCCCCATAAGTGAAGGGTCAAAAATCAACATATTTTTAATTTCGTCAAGGGTTTCAAAACGGTCGCCCACACGCACCATATATTCGGCAGCACCGTCCACCAAAAGCCCAGCGGGCATGGAAAAGTTTTGGGCAAACAAAATGCCAGAAATTGCGTCAACACTAATCATGCCAGCAGGTATGCCGATTTCTGGCATCTCGCCATTAACGGCATCAATACCCATACCCCCTAACATCTCGGTAACTTCTATTGTTGCCTGCTCTAGAGCGACATCCATGGGTACACCTTCCAACATGAGTTCATTCATGTGTGCAACCACCATGGATTCCATTTGTCCCATCATTGCATCTAGCATCGCTTGCCCAGCTTGTGCCAACTGTGCATTAACCGCCTGCACATACTCATCCCGCACAACCACATGCAACTGATTTTGCACCAAACCAGACAGGTTTACCACGGCAACACCAGGTACACCCTCAATGGCAGGGGCAACAACATCACTTGCAAATGCAGAAAGCTCCGCAATCTCCAGCCCTTCCATATGGACATTTGCCGTCATTATAGGCATCATATCTGGGTTCATCCGCATGGTCATGGGACGTGCCGTCCCTTCGGGCAAGGTAATAGAATCCAAAGCCTCCCGAAGCTCCAACGCTGCCGAATCCATATTGGTAGCCCCTGTAAACTCCAGCAAAATTATGGAAACGTGTTCATTAGAAATAGACTGCACATTAGCAATCCCACTAAGCGTAGACAAGCGCCCCTCTAACGGTATCGACACATCCCTTTCCACCTGCTCTGGCGTTGCCCCTATATATGTAGTAAAAACCGCCGCAAAAGGCAAGTCCATAGACGGCAACAAGTCCGTTGACGTACCCATAAAGGACACAACCCCCAAAACAATTACCAGCACAACCCCCACCAAAACCGTAAAGGGCTTGCGTACACTAAACTTTTCTATCATTTTTATCCTCCAATTTTTCGTTTGACATTTGGCTAAAAACATCCGCAAAGCGGGTAAACAAGCGGACGGCTCCCTTTGCGTCCTCGTCCCCCAGTCTTTGAATAAATTCTGTTAAAGTATTATCAAATTCCCGCTCTGCCTGTTGCAAAACTGCCTGACCTTCATCGGTCAGCACAATCGTAGTTTTTCGGCGGTTGCTTTTTTTAACTTCACGGGACAGATAACCCTTTTTCTCCAAATGGTTTGCCATTTGGGAAATTGCCGCCTTGGACACATGAAGCCTTTCCTGCAAATCTACCATATAAACATTACATTCGCTGTCAGCACTGTTGCAAGCAATGCACCGCATAAGCTTTAAGGATGTTATGTCCATGTCTAAATTTGAAAAAACCACAGTCCACTTAATGCGTTGCATACGATGAAACACCTGCACCAACTGCTCTTTTAACCGAGCCTCCATTTTATCCTCCTTCTTAGTTAATCAGCAAACAGTAAACCGCTTTACAGTATACATCAAAACATTTCGTCTGTCAACTATATTTTTTGTAAGGCAAAAAGTGCTTGACAAGGGCTAATATTTGTTGTATAATGTCGCCATGTGCTGGTTTTTCTGCAAAGAAAATACGCAAGACAGGCATTAGAATTGAACACCCTAACCTGTCTTGCGTACCCAACCAGCCATAATAAATGACCTAGGTGCATTATACACCATCTAGGTCTGGTTTGCAACACCAAATTCCAACCTAGGAGGTGAACTAAATGGAAAACCAGTACACAA
>WQZZ01000003.1 GCA_009780485.1 Defluviitaleaceae bacterium
GATGCCATGATAATTTTAAGGGCAGCAGAACCAAAGATTGAAGAAGCAAACCCCGAAAACCAGTTTCATTATCATTATAACAAAGGCATTACTTTAATGTTTTTAGAAGATTACAAAGAAGCATTAAAGCACTTTTCTATGGCGTACGAGCTTGACTATGTTGAAGTAAAACCCCATGCACATATGATACATTATAATATGGGACTTTGTTATTCGAAGCTTGGTGTGTGTATTCGTGCTATAACCCAATTTGAGACAGCATATAATTTGTTGGATAGGGAACAACCTTATTATTTTGCTATGTTTATAAGCAACAATCTTAGTGTTGAATATATTAGGGCGAAGGATTTGGGGCTTGCAAAAAAGTACATAGGCAAAACCCTGCGTCTAGCAGTTAAATTAGGTGATGAGAAGCATTATCAGTTAGCCTTGCAAAATGCAGGCTGTGCTAACATAAAAGAAAATAAATTTGAAAAAGCATTGGAATATTTTGAAAAATCACTTGATTACGCAGAAGAAGGCGAAAACTCATACTTTGATACTCTATTCTATAAAATGTTTTGCCTAATCTCATCAAAACACCCATCTGCAGAATTGGAACTATCTGTAGCAATGCTAACATCTAAAGATAACAATCACTTCTTAACACTCTTTGTAGCCCTCTCTCATCTCAAAGACCTCAAAAGCGAAGAAGCTGAGGATTTCATCGAAAACTCAACCATCCCTTGGTTGATGAAAAGAAAGGAATACTACAGAATTCAGTACATATACCAGTTTATGATAAACCATTACACTGAACTCGAATACGAGGATAAGGTACTTGAAGTACAAGCTAAATCCGATGACTTGTACAAAACAATGTTATTAGGAGGTGAAGAATTTGAAGAAGAAGAAGAAATTGACTTGCTTTCTATTGACTTTAATACTAGTAAGCCTAGCGACTAACATGACCTTAATTGCAGAGGGACAAAGTCCACCTCTACCATACCCACACTCAATCACCATCCCTTGTATAAACCTAGAACAATAACATACGGTAGGGGCGGGCATTGCCCGTCCCATTTCTGCTGGCACTAATCTCAATGGTTGTACGGCATTGCCTGTCGAACTGGGACGGGCAATGCCCGCCCCTACCACTCCACGCAACTGTCGATGGGGATAAACCATTACACTGAACTCGAATATGAGGATAAGGTACTTGAAGTACAAGCCAAATCTGATGATTTGTACAAAACAATGTTACTAGGAGGTGAAGAATTTGAAGAAGAAGAAGAAATTGACTTGCTTTCTATTGACTTTAATACTAGTAAGCCTAGCAACTAGCATAACCTTAATTGCAGAGAAACAGGGTCCACCTCTACCATACCCACACTCAATCACCATCCCTTGCATAAACCTAGAACAATAACATACTGGTAGGGGCGGGCATTGCCCGTCCCATTTCTGCTGGCACTAATCTCAATGGTTGTACGGCATTGCCTGTCGAACTGGGACGGGCAATGCCCGCCCCTACCATATAATACCATACCATTCCATGTAACTGTCGATGGAGATAAACCATTACACCGAACTCGACGATAAGGGTAAGGTGCTTAAAATACAAAATAGTAGGGGCGGGCATTACCCGCCCTATTTATGCGGACGACACCATGAAGCATTTAATTCAAAAAAGATTAAAAAAGTCCTTGACACGACCGACAGATTTTGCTATAATGCTCGAAGGATTTTTTGAGGAGGGGAAAAGGATGGGAATTAGACAGGTGCAAAATCCACTTATCAACCATTATGTCGGCGTTATCCGTGATAAAGCCACAGGTAAAAATGATTTTGCAAATGCAATTGAAAGTATTGTTTATTTGATGTCCCATGACATCACGGGCAACATTGGCACCGCAAGGAAAAAGGTGATGACACCACTTGCTGAAGCTGATGTGGCCTATTTTTTTGATAAGGTGTTGATTGTGCCTATCTTGCGGGCAGGAATGGCTATGTTTGAGCCTTTGAGAAAGGTGTTGCCCATGGCGACTTTTGGATACATGGGTATTCGTCGTGGTCATAAAGATGGGGAGATTTTTGCGGATATGTATTACAAAAGCTTGCCCGATGACTTGGCAGACCACAAGGTGATTTTGACGGAAGTGGTTGTTGCCACTGGTAGCACCATTGACTATACCATCGAACATCTGTTGAAAGAAGGGGTAAAGGAAGAAAGTATCACCCTTGCCACCATCATTTCGTCCAAGCCTGGGCTGGATGGCTTGACGGCGAAGTATCCGAAAGTTAACATTTTAACCTGTGCCATTGATGAAATTCTTGATGAAAGGGGCTATATTATCCCTGGACTTGGGGATGCTGGTGACCGTTATAACGGATGCTAATAAAAGCTAAGTGTGCTAAATAACAAAATATCGGAGGAATTAAAATGTCTGGAAGAGAACATCCGAAAATGAACCCAGCAAAAATGGCAATTATGGGCTTGCAACATATGTTTGCCATGTTTGGGGCAACCATTCTTGTGCCGCTTTTGACGGGTCTTAGTGTCCAAGTTACTTTGATTGCGGTTGGTGTCGGCACGTTGATTTTTCATTTCTTTAGTAAAAGTCGTGTGCCTGCCTTTCTCGGTTCGTCCTTTGCTTTTATGGTTGGTATTAACTTGATTACAGACCCTAATGGCGGTTTGTTTGCCTATCGTTTTACGGAGGGTATGGACAGTGCGGCTCATATCCAAGCCATTTTGCCATATGCAACGGGTGGTATTTTGGTGTCGGGTTTGTTGTATCTGGTGTTTGCTTTGTTGGTAAAAGTGGTTGGTGTTAAGAATTTTATGAAATTTCTGCCCCCTGTGGTTACAGCTCCAACGGTAATACTAATCGGTATCATGCTTGCACCTTTCGCCATCAACCAATCTCGAAGTCATATTTTGTTAGCTGTCATAACCCTTGGTATTGTGGTGGTTGCTGCATCTTGGGGTAAAGGCATGGTAAAAATTATCCCGATTTTGCTTGGTCTGGCGGGAGCTTATGTGATTGCATTGATTATGACTGCATTTGGTGCAGAAATTTACGCTGGTGGTGGCGTGTATGAGCCATTGGTAAACTTTGCAGGGGCTTCTGAAGCCAGTTTGTTCGGTTTGCCACCCTTTATGATGCCAAGGTTTAACATTTTTGCAATACTGGTGATGATACCGTTTGCACTTGCCACCATTGCAGAACACGTGGGTGATATGGTTGCCCTTGGTTCTATCGCTGACGACAATTTTGTGGAAGACCCAGGCTTATCCCGCACTTTAATTGGTGATGGTGTTGCCTCTATGTTTTCTGGTTTAATCGGTGGTCCTGCCAGCACAACATATGGCGAGAATGTGGGTGTTGTAGCACTTACACGTGTGTTTAATCCACGTGTTGTACAGCTTGCTGCCATTTACGCTGTAATTCTTGGTTTTTCACCACTTTTCGAGGTGGTAATCCGCTCTATCCCCGACGCAATTATTGGCGGTGCATCCTTCATGCTTTACGGTATGATTGCTGCTGTGGGTATACGAAACTTGGTAGAATCCCGCACCGACATGAGTAAAACCAAAAACTTAACAATTGTTGCCGTGATGATGGTTACAGGTCTTGGTCTACGTTTCGGGCAACCTATATTCTTTGAAATTGCTGGCACAAATGTGCCAATTGATAGGATGGGTGTCGCTATCGCTGTGATTTTAGGTGTTATCCTAAATGTCATTCTGCCCGATGATAAAAAAGATAAGGCTATAAAAGAGAAGTGATAAATTGAGTAAAAAACACCATCACATTCCTTCATTGTGGTGGTGTTTTTTGTTTGTTGTCCATTCACGTGTACAAGACTTGTGTAATATATTGATGTGTGAGCGTTTTGGTGGGGTGATGTGGATGAGTGAGAAAAAGTCCGTTGTGGATTTGGTGGATGTTTCTATGAATTACCACTCTAGGGAAGGGGAGACCCAAGCTGTTTCGGGGATTAACCTTTCTGTTGGGGTGGGGGAGTTTGTCAGTGTTGTTGGACCTTCGGGTTGTGGCAAATCCACTATTTTATCGCTTATTGCTGGTCTTATTGCTCCCACAACTGGTCGGGTGGAGGTGGCTGGTCGGGTTGGTTATATGTTTCAGCGGGACCAGCTTTTTCCATGGCGTACCATTCTGAACAATGTGTTGTTGGGGTTGGAGATACAAAAAAACAAATCCGACGAAGCCATAAAACACGCCCACCAAATGCTGGAAAAGTATGGACTTGGGGACTTCAAAAACCATCGCCCTAAAGAATTGTCGGGGGGGATGCGTCAGCGGGCAGCTTTAATCCGTACCCTTGCAGCCCGTCCCAAAATTTTGTTGCTAGATGAGCCGTTTTCGGCTTTGGATTATCAAACACGCTTGTCGGTTAGTGACGAGGTGGGGGGTATTATCGCCGCAGAGGGTGTCACCGCAATCCTTGTAACCCACGATATTTCCGAGGCAATAGCCCTTAGTGGGCGTGTGGTGGTGCTTTCCAAACGCCCCGCTAGTGTGATTAACATTCATAAAATTGAATTTGAAAAGGAATTTGACACACCAACGGCTCGCCGTAAGTCGCCTAAATTCCCAGAGTATTTTGAAAGGATTTGGAAGGAGATGAGAGAGGATGAGTAAAGCACAAATCGCCTTCCTAAAGGGGCTTCGGCGTCGAAAAAAGTTGGTTGCCACCTGTCAAATCCTAATTTTGGTGTCATTTTTTGGGCTGTGGGAACTGGCAGCGGGCTTAGGTTGGATAGAGGCTTTTATTTTCAGCTCTCCCAGTAGAATGTGGCGTATGCTTTTGTCTATGATAGAGCGGGGGGAATTGTTTAACCATATTTGGGTGACTGGCGGACAGGTGATGGCGGGGTTTGCACTGGGTACAGTTATGGGTATCGCCGTTGCAACTTGTTTGTGGGCAAATGATTTTACAAGGCGGGTATTAAACCCCTACTTAGTGGTGTTTAACGCCCTACCAAAAACAGCCCTTGCCCCCATCATTATTGTGTGGATGGGTAACAACCCACGTGCCATAATCGTGACAGCATTGCTGATTTCTGTGGTGGTCACAATCTTAAATGTGTTGACGGGTTTTACCCAAGTAGAGGAGGATAAAATTCGTCTTGCCCAAAGCTTTGGTGCAAACAAGATACAAACCCTCATAAAAGTGGTCTTTCCTGCATCTGTTCCAGACATTATCAATGCCATAAAAATCAACATAGGTTTGTCATTTGTTGGTGTCATTGTTGGCGAATTCTTGGTCGCACAGGCTGGTCTCGGTTTTCTTATTGTTTATGGCAGTCAAATTTTCCGAATGGATATGGTTATGTTGTCTATTCTTGTGCTATGCTGTCTAGCCGCTGTTTTCTATGCCGTAATTACCATAATTGAGAAGCGATTTGCAAACTGGGTTGAATAACCTTGTGCAAAAATTAGCTATATGATATAATTTAAGAAAAACCGCCAACACCTATTTGTTTTTGGCGGTTATGATTTTACATAGTGAGGGTGAGGATATTGGACAAAATTAGAGAAATTGGCTCAAGCTCTATGTTCTTTGTTGCGGTGGGACTGTATACCCTATCAGCCATTTTAAGTACAGTGGATGTTTTTCTTGTGTTTATCCCAGCATTTTCCGTTGATGCCTTCATGGCTTTTGGTGGTTTTGTGGGTGGCGTGTTTGGGGTGATTGTGACTGCCTTACCAGTTATCGCATTATGGTTATTTTTGGATGCCAGCAAAAATACAGAAAGCATCAATGTGGATGGTAAAAAAGTTTTAACTGGATTAAAGTTGGCTCGCATTTCTTTAATTATTAATATCTGCCTTATTGGTATATTAGTGGTGTTTGGTTTAATTACCATTTTTTTATCAATGCTACTTGAAGAGGCGAGCAACCTTTTGTTTGCAAGCGGACTTTTGATTATATTCACCAGTGGTATCGCCATCTTACAGCTAGTCTTGGCTATGGGCTTGGTCAAAGGTTTGCGGGATGGGCTTTATAGAGGATATTTCAAACCCCTTCCAAGGTCATCGGCTTTTACGGTGGTGGTAACTATCCAAATTTTATTGGCTATTATTATGATGTTTTTGTCACCCAATCTGCTTTCAGGCATGGGTGTGGAGCAGGAGTGGATTGATATAATTGGAGCGGAATTCGCCAGCGGTCTAAGCATTGGAACATTTGCATCTCTGTCAAGTATTTTGGCAATGGGTCTGTTTTTGATATTACTTCGTCAGTTCAATGATGCCGTAAAAGACGACACACAACCGCCTTTTACAAACTTATAAAAACCGAAATAATCACCATTGCACATTTGTCGCAATGGTTTTTTATATTTTTTGCAATAAATCTTAATGCGGTACGCCTTTATATATCAAAGGGCAAAAGAAGGGGGTGCAAAATGGAGGATTTGCGAGAGGAGTTGCTGATATATGTCCGTAAAAAGTTTTACACAAGACCTAATATCATAGAAATGGCTGATGAAGTTGTTAATCAAGCATTTTTGGATGTGGGTAAGGCGACAAATTTTACGCCAGAGCATTATAACTTTGGTTATATGTCCACCGCCTGTATCCGTGTGGCTTACAAATTGTTTCATAAGACCGACAAGGAAGCGGAGCGGACTGTGGGTTACGAACAAACAACCCCGCTGGTGGACGAAGGATGTTTTGTTAGAGACATTGAAAAAGCCGAAGATACATCGTTTATCTTGCAATCCCTGCAAACTTTGAAGGATGTAGAGAAGGTAATTGTAGAACAGCGATATTATGGCGACTTTACTTTCAAAGAAATTGCGGAGCGGACGGGTATCAACCTTAACACAGTGTTATCCCATCACCGCCGTGCTTTGGAGCGACTGCGACCAGTATTTACAAAATATTTCAATTATAATGAAGGAGGAAGTTATTATGACTAACCAAAAAAAGATTTACTTGTGTGAGCAACAGGCTAATAGGCTGTGGAGTGTAGTAATGGGGCTTGGACAGGAAGCGGCAAGGGCTGGCAATTTCGGGCGTGGTTACGCCGTTGTTGCCCACGAAGCTCGCTTTGTGGCAGAAAAGCTTTTCGAGGGAATTGCTAATGCGAAATTTGATGATGATGGCGACCAGCTATTTTACCTCGTCAAAGAATTAGCCTTGGAGTTGGGTTATTTAGCAGTTAATGGTGAATTGGAGATTTTAAGGATTACGGAAACCGACAATACCATGAGCAACAACAAGGCTATGCTTGTGTGTGTGTCGGAATTGCAAGCTGTCGCCTTTGCCTTGGCAGAGATTGTGGAAGAAGAAATTTGGCACAAATCTAGCATTATCACAGAAGTCAATAACCCAATCAAGTCCTGTCGTGTGTTTATCCATGCTTTTCGCTTTAATGTGGGTGGCGTGGCACTTGTGGAGCATTGTGCCAATGTTTTAGAGGTCATCCACAGCCCAAAGATGGATGATGCGGGTAAAAATGTGATACTTAGGGGCAAGGAGTTGCCTATCGTGGACTTGTATCAGCGATTTGGACTTAATGTGTCTGCTGATGTTGGTTCTGTGATGATTATTAAGTCAAAAGGCGGTAATTTGGCTGTGCCAATTGATATGGTGGACACAAGTCCATTTTTCTACACACCAATCGGACAAAATGTTGCCCCAGAAGCTGGCAATATCTTCGCTGACTACTCAAGAGGGTGCTGGGATGCAGTTGGTGGCGGTCAAATGATATTCCTCGACTGGGAAAGACTATAACCTTGGTAGGGGCGAGCATTGCTCGCCCCATTCCTGTTGGCAATATTCTTTGGGGCTGGACGGTATCGTCTACATAAGTGGGGCGGGCAATAACGGTTTTGACGGGACCCGCCCCCACCAGTGGTTCGTTTGTATAAAATTGTAAATGCCCGCAACACATATTGTGTAACCATCTTAGCCTTTCAAGCCTTTTTTGGCGTAGACCAAGGCGAAGATGATACCCAAAACTATCACATTACCCCACATTATAGCGAAAGAATTCCATAGAGGTGCAGTTGAGTTGCCCGCCAAATAATCCGCAACCACATTAAGCTGTTGTGTGTAAAATGGGTGTAATATGCGTGCAACCGTATCATTAAATTGTGCCATCATAGGTCCAAAGCCCAAAACCATGGCAATAGGCATGGACAATGCGGTAGATGATTGCTGACCTTTGCTCAAAATTCCTATGGTTGCACCCAAAACAATAGATGCAGCAACACCAGACATGATGCCCCCAGCAAAAATCCAAAAATCTGCACCCGAAAAGTCACTGATAAAGCCAAATATTACCGATGTAACCATGCTGACTACAAGAACAACACCACCGACACCAAGTAGATAAGGTGCTGGTTTCATACCTGCCATACGAAGAAAACGCAGGCTTTTTTTCTCAATATCTTCAGCTATGATACTGGCAACCATAGGTATCAACGCCATGCCTGCAAAAGCCGTAGCCATCATTGTCACCATATTAGGCATACTTGCCAACATTTCTTCGGTGAAATAATATTCGTCAAAGTTTAATATGGCTGTCATAGCAAATGCCACCAGTGGGAAAATCAAAAACTGGATAAGCGATTCTGGGTTTCTTAAAATACCCTTTGCTTGCTTCTTAAAAATGGCTTTAACATTATTCATTATTCTAGTCCCCCTCCTGTTAATTGCACAAATACGCTCTCTAGGTCAAAACTTTCTTTCTTGGCGTTATAACGCTCACAAATTTCTTTCGGGCATCCCTGCTCTACAATTCTGCCTTTATGAAGCATAACCACACGGTCGCAAAGATGGGTGGCTTCTTCCATGTTGTGGGTGGTTAAAAATATTGTAGAACCACCCTCCCGCAATTCTCTAATAAGTTTGTGGATACCTCGGGCGGTCATTGGGTCAAGTGCGCTGGTTGGCTCATCCAAAAACAAAATTTTTGGCTTATGTAACACCGCACGTGCCAGCACCAAACGCTGACGCATACCCTTAGAAAGCTGGTTTACCACAGTTTTTGCAGCATCCCCAAGCCCAACCTTTTCCAAAGCTTCCAAAGTGCGTGAACGAGGTATTTTGTAAATATCTTCAAACACAATTAGATTATCAAGGCAGGACAGGCGGTCAAAAAGCCCATCATTTTCCAGCATTAAACCAATTTGATTACTACCAACTTCCACATGACATTCGCCACTGTCTGCACTTTCTTGTTTGGTTAAAATGTTGATAATTGTGGTTTTGCCAGCCCCAGAAGGCCCTAACATTCCAAAAATCTCTCCGTTGTGGGTTTCAAAGCTTACACCCTGTAATACTTGGTTGCTTCCAAATGCTTTGCATACATTTTTCATGCTTACACTAATCATTTTACTCCTCCTTAATATTTGATAAATAAATTTCCATTGATTTTTCCATAAAGCTTGATGTTGCTGTCCAATTCTTATCATTGGCTTTAACGCCGTTCACTTGCTCGCTTAACTGGGTCATTAAATCCATGTCGCCCCCTGTAAGCTCCAGCATCATATCCCAAATCCTTTTCGCAAGGTTCTGCGACCTATCGTCATTAGGGTCAATATCCGCCTTAAATAATTCCATTGCCTCATCGCTAAGACTGTTAAATACCCCCATCATTTCTTGGGCTTTTTCAATGCTTTTCAGGTGGTTGCCAATCTGCACTATAACGTCGTTGTCAATATGTTTAATCATCCAGTAATGTTTGTTTTTCATTTGCAAGTTTACAAGGATTGAGGAATACTTCTGAAAATCCACCGTATCCATCTGGGAAACTTCTTCCTTTAAGTTTTCTATGGCATCTAGGCTTTCTGATAAAACCGCAATTTCGCCACGAATTTCTGCCGCCTGCTCTGTTAATGCGTTGATGACATCCTTCGGGGTGTCAAGCGAAGGTATTCGTTCTTTTATTTGACTAAGGGAAAAACCTAATTCCTTCAAAGTTAAAATGCGAATTAGTTTTACCATGTCTTTGTCTGTGTAAAGTCGGAAACCACCTTCGCTTTCCGCAGATGGGGTCAAAAGCCCCTCTTTGTCGTAGTATTGTAAGGTGCGTACTGTCACCCCTGCCGCTTTAGCCATCTCTCCAACTCTCATATACCCCTCGGGTATGGCACGAAATTTATCCATTTGCCTCCTCCTCATCTCTTACTAAAATCATTATACACCATTACCCTTACGTCACAGTCAAGACTTTTTTGAAAAAAATTTTGAAAAAATTAAAACGTGCTTATCTGTGTGTGTAAAAAAGTGCTTGACAGACTGGGGTGGGTGTGATAAACTGTCGGTAAATAGTATATTTTCTCCGACCCAAAAAACCTAAGGCGATGTGCTACGGTTTAAGGGCGTGGGTGCGTTTGGAAACGGGCGTGCCTTCCATTTCTGAAAAGGGGATAAGCGTTTGTTTTTGCGTACCCCTTTTGGTGACGCATTTTTTATTGGGGTGATTTTGTGATAAAAGCGAGAAAAAGCTTGTTAGCAGGTTTTACCATACTTGACTTGGTTGTTATCACGGTTCTTTCTGCCCTTGGTGTGGCGATTAGTGGTGTCGTTGGCACCTTGGTGCGTTTGGTGACGGGACCTTTGATGATACCTGGTGGCTCGGTGGCTGGTGGCATTTACATGTTGTTCCTTGTAATGGCTGTGGTGTTGACGGGTAAAAAGTCGGCGGCAATTTTGGTTGGATTATTACAATCTGTTATGGTTCTTATCATGCCTTGGGCGGGTAACCATGGTATCGCAACTTTACTTACATATACTGCACCTGGGGTAGCGATTTTTCTACTTTTGCTGGTGATGCGACATAAAGGTTGTTGCAAATTCTGTTGTTTTTTCGCCTGTATGGTTGCGAATTTGACGGGTGTTGTCTTGGTTAGTGGTGTGGTAATGCAATTGCCGTTAGTTCCTATGTTGTTAGGGTTGACTGTAGGTGCGTTATCTGGTGGTTTGGGTGGTCTGCTTACTTGGTCGCTGGCTAAACAACTTAAAAAGTTAGAGGTGATAAAATGATAAAAAGGTTTATTTTACCTGTTGTGGTGCTGGTTGGGCTAGTCTTAGTTGGGTGTGGCGATACGGATAACGGGGAATACGTAGGTAGCCAGTACATAGGCAGCCGAGATTTTCCGTCCCCAGAGCAGGTGGGTGTTGTCTGGGATGGTGGCTCAACTATTCTTTTCCAATGGGAAGATACAGTTGAAAGTTACCTAGAGCAAACCTTTGAAGTGGATAATAGAATAGCTGTTTTACTTGCTTCTGGCGAAATTCATTATACAGAAAATTTTGCAGGGGCAAGACTTGTTGGTTATGAGGGTAACATAGACTTGGTGTTGGTTGACGGCACAACCTTCCTTAATATAGCTGGTGTTATCGCTGACCCGCCTGACATTGTAATAACACAGGCTTATAACGATGCCTTGGAGCTTTTACAAGAAGGGCATAGGGTAATGATTGTTGTGCTGGACGGATGGGGCTGGCATATGCGTAAATACCACGCTTTTCATCAACCCTTTTTATTTCGCCAGCCAGCTCGAAAGGCACATACGGTTTTCCCACCATTTACACCCGTTGCTATGTCTAGTATTTTTACTGGACAAACCCCAGATGTACATGGTGTCCATGACAGAGCAACCCGCACCATGTCAGCCCCAGACATTTTCACGGCTGCATACGATTTAGGTTTTTCGTCTACACGTGTGCAAGGGGGCGTTAATATTGTGCAAACCAGTGTGTTGTCGGCACTCATCCCAAATTTGGGTCATGTGTTTGACACTGACCAAGGAGTGTTTGATGCGGCAATTGCTCGCATAGACGACAGCGACTTAATGTTTATCCATTTTAATTCTATTGACGACATCTCCCATACCTATGGACCATATAGCCCCCAAGTGGCGGAAGCCTTGGCGTTCATAGACAGTTTGGTATGGGATTTGGCGGATGCTTGGGACGGCATGATGATAATTACCGCCGACCACGGTCAGCATTATTTGGGGCAAGAAGGGCGTTTGGGCGACCATTTATGGGTAAGCCATGAAGACATTTTTGTGCCATATCTCATAATTGATGCCAATTGACCTTGAGTGCAGATTTTGCGCCGTCACGTGATGACGAATTAGGAGGCTTTTATGTCAAAAAATACTAAAATAATAATCGGGGTTGTTGCCTTGCTTGTGCCTGTGGTTGTAATTCTTGCCGTGCTAAACTTCCGTGAAATGGAAGAACGTTTAGCGTACCACGTAGAAGGCAGTTTTCGGGTGATAATGGGCGACCAGTCCATGTCGGTTTCCATTGATGATATGATAGACATGGGGCTTGTGGTTTTCGATAGTAGCCACCGCAGAGCAGAAGGGTTATTTACAGGGGTTTATCTGCTGGATATATTAGAATTTACTAGTTTGGATTATTATAGTGCCAGTTCCCTACAATTTGTGTCCTTTGATGGTTTTCGTTCATCCATAACCATAGCAGAAGCCACCACCCTAGGCAACGCTTTAATTGTTTTTGGTGAGGATGGTACATCACTCGCAGACCGTGGTGGTGCATGGGAAAACGCCCCGTTTATGCTCGTTTTGCCAAATGATATGTTTCCGCAACGGTGGGCGAGATATATAATTGAAATTATTTTGGAGTGATTAGTATGAAAAAACTTTTAATCTTTATGCTTTTCCTGCTTTTTGTGGTGGGGCTGACAGCTTGTGGTAACAGTGAAGACGAGCAAGAGGAGGTTGTTGCAACACTGGGCGAAATTGTACCCCATTATCCTCAACACCTAGGTTCTCCAATTGTGCCATTGGAACCAACACCGCATGAAACTGAACAACCTAGCACACAAGAAACACTTAACATATTAGAAGAACCCGAAAACGTGCAACCAAATATACCAGACAACCAAGAACCACATGAAGACGAACCCGACGAACCTGCAAATGAACCTGCAATTGTGCCAGAACCAGAACCTGCCGTCTACCATGATGCGGAAGTCGGATTATTTGTAAATGGACAATTCTTAGGTAAAAGCAAGCTTGTTGCCATGGAAGTGGTAGAATTTACCGTGACTATACGTCCAGGAACTGACCGAGAGGATATTCGTCAATACCGTGGCGTTGCCCTTGCTGACATTCTTGCCTACTTTAACATTGACGAAGGCACATCACTAATATTCCACAGTTATGATGGATTTGCAGCGGGCATTACCATGGCAGAAGCCCTTGACCGCCAACAGGCCTTCATAGCCATCTGGCAAGATGGGCAATATTTTGCACATCGTGGTGATTATTGGGGGGTCGCCCCTTTCCAGCTAGTTATGGCACAAGATATTTTCGCCCAGCGGTTTGCCCGTTATATCACGGAGATTGTTGTACAATGACGGCGGTAGAGCTTCGCAACATAAGTGTTGATTATGGCAAATATCCCGTGGTTACGGACTTCTCCCTAACCGTGACGGCAGGGGAAGCTGTTCTAATAAAAGGGCTTTCGGGATGTGGCAAATCCACATTGTTACACGTGGTTTGCGGGATAATTCCTAGCATAATCGAAGCCAATGTGACAGGAGAAGCCTTGCTTTTTGGTGAAAATGTGACAAGTTTAGATACCGCCACCCGTGCAAAGAAAATCGGGATTGTATTTCAAAACCCAGAAACCCAGTTGTTTTGCGATAGCGTGGAAGATGAAATTGCCTTTGGGCTGGAAAACCTTTGTGTTCCACGTAAAGAAATTGGCGAACGCATAACAGAAATGCTAAATTTAGTGCAGATGAGTGATTTTCGCCATACTTCACCAAAGGAGCTTAGTGGAGGACAAAAGCAAAGGGTTGTACTTGCGGCAGTGCTGGCATTAGACCCACAAATACTTTTGCTGGATGAAGCCCTGTCACAAATGGATGCAGAAGCTAAGAAGCTACTGTTGACCCATCTTAAAGCCTTGCGACAGCAGGGCAAAACCATGTTAATGGTTGACCATGATGATGTACTGGCAGAAATTGCCAGTTCCATTATACAACTATCTTAGAGGAGGAAAAAGGAAAATGAAAAAAGTTAGAAATTTTGCAGCTTTACTACTCGCTTTCGTCATTGCAGTGCCAACAATGGTTTTTGGTTTTGAAAACCGCACAGAAACGGACATTCGTCTGTTTATTGAAGGGGCAGAGGTGTCCACGGGTGAGCGAGGCAATGAACCTTTTAACGTGGATGGGCGTGTGTTTCTGCCAATACGTGCATTAACCACGGCTTTTGCACGTGAAGTCCACTGGGAGCCTACAAGCTCTAACCTACATTTTGGCACACGCTACAACGCCCTAAACCACTACAATTTGGTGGTAACAATGGGTGGCTATAGCGAATTTACAGACCTTAATTTTATTGAAACCCTTAGCCCGCAAGCCTTTCAAGTGGATGACCGTGGCAATACCAGAAATTTTGAAGGCGTGCCGTTGTCAACTGTTTTAGATATTTTTACATTTGACATGTCCGATGCTTACGGATTTGCCTTTATTGCCGCTGATGGAATGTCCACAATCGCAACCACCGAGGACGTAATGGAGCATGGTTGGCTTGTTATCGGTGAGGAGGGTGAACGCTTTACTAGTCGCTATGCTGGTGGACGTGGACCATTTATGGTGGTTTTTGCCGAAGATGGTGTGCCTGGTCGCTGGGCTAGAATGCTTGTAGAAATTCAAGTTATTAACCAACCTGGGGAGTATATTTCTGAAAGACTAATCCAAGTCCTTGCTGACGGGGTGAATGTTGATTTTGCAGACGGTAATGGTAATTATGCAACCCCGTTTATGTTAGACGGTGTAATTTACCTGCCTGTTCGTGCATTGTCGGTTGCACTTGGCATGACGGTAAATTGGAATGCTAGTGAAAATGCAATTTATGTGGGTGCTACCCCGCAAACTTTCGATGTTGCTGAAGGCGGCTATTTGGTCGTGAACGCAGGCGGACACCGTATGGTTGTCACCATGGACGATATTCTAGAAATTGGTGTAGTAGACACTTATGCTGTTATCCGTGGCGAACGCAGGGATTACAGTGGTGTTCCAATTATTTCAATCGTGGAATTTTTGGGGTTTGACGTGTCTTATGCAACTGGGCAGGTGACATTTGGCTCACGTGATGGGCATGGCACATCTGCGACCCCAGCGGAAGCTTTCGACCCGACCAACGGCTTTATCGTAATCGCTGAAAATGGTGAGCTTTTGGGGCATTGGGAAGCTGGTGGGCGTGGACCTTTCATGGTAATTTTCGCCCAAGACGTTTTCGCCCAGCGTTTTATACGCTATTTGACCGATATTTCTGTCGAGGGTGTGCCTTCTCCCGCTGGTGGTGGTGTGGATGACCGCTGGAACAACCACCCATTAAGTATCGTAATTGGCGGTTTGTCCCTTAATCTTACCGCTAGCGTCATCTATGCAATTGGTGCAAGTGACTTGGAGTGGAACAATCAGAACTTTGTAGCTGTGCCAATGGCTTCGATTATTGAGCATTTTAGTTTGGGTGAAGTTGCTGGTGGACGCATTGTTGCTGATAATGGTACGGAACATAACATAACTCCTGAAGACATTGAGAATATGTATATTGCAATATACCAAGCTGGACATGAGCCAGCAACCGACAATCACTTCACCACCGTGTTTGTCGAAGACACCAACAACCAACGCCGTATGCGTGGGCTTGCCACCATATACATTGACGCAGAAGTACAAGCCGGCTACCCACTAAATATTGAGATTGCAGGACGCACCTATGGCGTTACCGTAGAATTGTTGCAAGAATTAGGTGCAGAAGCCGTCACAGCACGTGACCGCAACTGGACAGGCACACCCATGACCGCTATAATCGAGCATTTCGACATCAACCTCGACGGCATTGCTGAGGGTGTAGTAATATCTGGTGGAACTGGCTTTACCCAACCTTTCACAATTGAAGAACTGCTAGACGAAACCAATTTCTTCCTTGCATTTGAAGAAGACGGCGTGGCTCTTGAGATACAAGAAGGCACAAACAGCAACATTATGAGCCTTTTCGCCCATGACGAGCGTGCAACCCGTGGCGTGCGTGGCGTTGTAACCGTTCGCTTAATGGCGGAAGATGCTGGTGCTGATGTGTCAACCACCGTCGAAGGGCTTGAAGATGGTGAGTTTGTAATTCTTCGTGGTGAAGACACTTGGACAATAACCATGGATGACCTTGTAGAGATTGGCTTGGAAGATTTTGTAACCAACATTCCTACAGGTGGCGGTTCCACCAGATATTTCACTGGCGTGCGTTTATCCGCCATCCTTGAGAGTCAAAACATCAGACTTGATGGGGCAACTAATTTCATAACCACATCTTGGGAAAGCACATTTTCTGCTGGATGGAACATCGCTACTGACCTTGATTATATTTTCATAGCGGTTGCAGAGGACGGCGAGGTGCTAAGTCCCCACAACGGTCCATTCTTTGGCGTGGTGCAACACCGTGGCTCAAACTTTAACCCAAGAAATTTACAAAGTATCAGAATTAACTAGCCCCCAAATGGTAGTGGCGGGCATTGTCCGCCCTAATCCTGTCGGCACTAATCTCAGAGGTTGGCTACTTAGGAAAGACATATGAGCGAATTTATTGTAACAATCAAAAATTTGAACTTCAAATACAAAGACCGCTACCGACAAAGTAGCTTTGAACTGATTGTTGATGACTTTTTGACATGTGGTTGTACAGCCATCATGGGCGAAAACGGTAGTGGAAAAACCACCCTCGGAAAGCTGGTTGCAGGCATACTGCGACCAGCTTTTGGGTGCGTTTTTTACAATGACACAGATATTGCCGGCTTATCTCTAGCCCAAATTGGGCAACAAGTTGGCTATTTGTTCCAAGAGCCTAGCAGGCAGATTTTCGCTCCTAAGCCTTTGGAGGAGATTGCCATGCCACTAGAATTGCGTGGAATTCCCAAAAAGGAAGCCCACGAAAAAGCTATGGAAATGCTAGAAAAATTTGAGCTAAGCCATATTATAGACAGTGTAACATTTACCCTAAGCCGTGGGGAAAAACAACGACTGGCAATCGCCTCCGCTATGGTGATGCAACCAAAATATTTTGTGCTGGACGAGCCTACCACAGGACTTGACAAAACCAGACGACAAATCCTAGCTGACACCTTGAAAAAATTGCAAGAGGACGGCATGGGTATTCTGTTAATAAGTCACGACATGGATTTTGTGGAAATGATGGGGGCTACCATACGACAGATGAAGGGTGGTCGGTTCGTTGAATAACAAAAAACCCGACCCAAGGGTAATTTTTCTGTTGGTGCTGACTTTTTCCACTCTGGGTCTGCTAATTCGTGAAGATGTGGTGGCGATGGCAGGACTTCTCGTCCTAATCTTGATTTTCTCTGCAATGCTAGGCGTACAACTTCGTAGAATTTTCGGACGCATCAAACGACTTTTGCAAATAATGATACTTGTAACTCTTATGCGAAGCTTCTTCGCCCCTGCTGGCATTACACTTTTTGCTATTGCCGAAGTGCCAATCCTTACCACGGGGGGTATTGCTACGGGGCTTTTGGTGGCAATGCGTCTAATTTTGTTTATCATTGGGGCGGCGATGCTGACTGTGTACCCCGCCCGTGCCTTGATACAAGCCATGGTGCAAATGAAAATACCTTATGAAATGGCGTATATGGTTAGTATTGGATTGCGTTTTGTCCCGCAGTTTGCACAGGAACTACAAGACAGTCTAATTGCTTTACAGCTACGTGGGGTGGAAATTAAAAAACTGAAATTACGTAAAAGGTTGGGGTTGTACAGCTATTTGCTTCTGCCCACCCTTGTTTCTAGCCTGCAACAAGCCAAAGAATTAGCTATGTCTATGGAAATGCGGGGTTTTCGTGCTTTACCAAAGCGAACAAGTTTTTTCACCCTGACCATTGAAGCCAAGGATTACGTTATGGTGTTTAGCGTTTTAGCGATGGCAATCGCCATCGGCTTCACGATTTTCAACCACGACTTTTTTGAAGCATTAATGAATACTATCACTCTTTGACACTCATATTTTTTTGAATGATAAAATGGAGGTATGTTAAAAATGATTGAAAAAAATCTTTTTGATGTAAAGTTGACGCTTGAACTCCCAAATTACTCCCTTTACGAGTTGGGATATATTTTAGTTGACCTAAACCAACTCTTTGTGTTTTGTGATTTGTTGGAAGAAGGGTATGTTGGTCTTGCTGTAGATAAATTTCACAATCAATATTTGTCCAGACGCTCAAAGTTGCTACAAGAGAAGGGTTCTAGATATGAAATAACAAGCATATCTAACGGAAGCATCATTATGCAGATTACAGGCTTAGGTTCTCTTGCTGTTATTGTTTTACGCTTGATTCTGGATTGTGTGAAAGAGTCTAATAAACTAAGAGGGGAAATTATTAAATTTAATATTGAAGTTGATGAGGAAAAATACCATGAGTTGAAGCGCATTATTGATGAAGTTAAGGAATACGAAGCTGAGTTCAACATGGAAATCCTCATAAGTATTCTTGTGTCGAAGGGCTTTTTGATTAGGGCGTATGACCACGACTTGTACAAAATAGAAGGGATATTCGAAAGATACGCAAAACGCATTGAATCTGTAATGCATATTCCTAGGTACAAAAAGCGGTCGCATACCTCACAAAGAAGGGGGTAAACGCATGAAAGTTTTAAGTATTTGTGGTATTTCGGGCAGTGGTAAGACAACAACAATTGAAGTAATTATTGCGGAGTTAGTTCGCCGTGGTTATCGGGTGGGGTCTGTGAAGGATATACATAACGAACAATTTGCCATAGACCCAAGAGAGGACAGCAACACCAACCGCCACAAGCGGGCAGGTGCAACATTGGTTACAGCAAGGGGTTTTTACGAAACCGACATCTTATACCCTAGCCAGTTACCTATGGATAAGGTTCTGGACATTTATGAACGTGAAGGCTATGATTGGGTGGTTTTGGAAGGCGTGGACTGCATCAAAGTGCCAACCATAGTCACCGCCTATGGAACAACAGATTTGGAGCAAAAATGGTCTGACATGGCTTTTGCTCTGTCGGGTCGTTTGTCGATGGAGATGTCGGAATATAATGGCAAACCCGCTATTGATGCAACTACAAACCCCCAGCAATTGGTGGATTTGATAGAGCTGAAAGTTTATGACCGTCTGCCGAATTTTCCAGATGAATGTTGTATGGTTTGTGGTTACAGTTGCAACGGATTGGCATCAGCCATAATCGCTGGCAAGGCACGTCGTGCGGATTGCGTTGCCGACAAGGGTATTGAACTACTGGTAAATGGACGCAAAATTAAAATGGTGCCATTTGTGCAGGAGGTTTTGAGAAATGCTTTGGTTGGGGTGGTAAGTACACTTGATGGCTACGAAAAGGGGTGCGATATTGAAATTAAACTCACAGACCATTTATTTCAACAGCAAAAGAAATCAAGTCCGACTGATTGATGGGCGGGTGGAGAAAGTCCACGCAACATCCGAAAAAGCTGACTTTGAAGCCAGTAGATTGACCCAGTTGTACAAGGCTGGACTTGATGTGCCAAAGGTAATTGATGTTGTTGAAAATGTGGTTATTATGGAGTATATAAACGCCAAACCTTTACCTGATTTGATTGATGAATGGGAGCAAAACCCCGATGTTATTTCCCAGGAAAAGGCAGCGAAGGGCTTGGTTGAATGGCTGGAAGCCTTTTATAAAGCCGTTGACACAGGCGAAAGTCGAGGGGATATAAACGGCAGAAACTTTCTATTTGATGGGGAGAAAATATGGGGTGTAGACTTTGAGGAAGTCGCTCATGGCACGCCTTTGGAGGACATAGGGCAACTTCTTGCCTTCATCACCACCTATCACCCCGCCCACACCGACCTGAAAATCCGATTATCTCGCATAATTGCACAGTGGGCGGCGGAGATTTTCCGCATCGACCCTACCGAAATTAAGCGACAACAGGAATTGGCTGTTGAATTTTTACAAAGCCGTAGAAAGGGCATAAAATGAAGGTTTTAGTTTTTGATTTGGGTGGCACGTTGATGGAGTATGAAGGTATGCCTAATTCTTGGACGGGTTATTATCAAGTAGGTTTTGAAGCTATAAACGACGATTTCGGATTAGGCTTGTCACAAGTCGACATACAAAAATCCTGCGAGATTTTGACGAGCAAGAACGCACGTGTGGTATATCGTGAAATTGAATATACACCCAATGAAATTTTTGCAAAAGTGACCGCTCATTGGCACAAAAAGATGGATTTGGACGACATAATAAATAGCTTTTTCAAAGGGCATGAGCTGAAGCCCGTCATTTATAAGGATACCATTGACTATTTGTGCCACTTGAGAAGGAAAGGCATTAAAATTGCCGCACTGACTGACCTGCCCACCGCCATGCCTGATGAAATTTTCAAAAAAGACATACCAGAAATTCTGTCTCATCTTGATTTGTATGTGTCGTCTTTAACCTGTGGTTTTCGCAAACCCAACAAAAACGGGCTTTTGTATATATCTGAATATTTCGGTGTTGACGTTTGTGACCTTATTTTCATTGGTGATGAGGAAAAGGATATTAAAGCAGCGAAAAATGCCAGTTGTGTGTCAGTGTTGATTGATAGGAAAAATGACAAAAAAGATTATGGTCAAGATTTTACAGTAACTTCCTTGTCTGAATTAGAACAAATTTTGGAAGCTGGTGGTGAGTAAAGTGCAATTCCCTGTAATTGTAGTGGGCGGCGGGGCGGCGGGCATGATGGCGGCTGCCACTGCTGGCAAGGGTGCATTGCTGTTGGAGAAGAATGACAGGCTAGGCATAAAACTTGGAATCACGGGCAATGGACGTTGTAATATAACCAACGACTGTGACGTTGAGCAATTAATTGAAAAAACTTTGCACAACCCTTATTTTTTATATAGTGCCTTTTATACTTTACCACCAAGTGAAGTGATTACCCTATTTAATAGGCTTGGTGTTGTAACGAAAGTTGAGGCCGACGGGCGGGTTTTCCCTGCTTCTGACAAATCAAGCGAAGTGATTTCTGTGTTGTCTCGCTACATAGAGCAACAAGGGGCGAAAGTTTGCCTTAATTCGGATGTTGTTGGCATTACAAAAGATGATGGTGTTTTTTGTGTCGAGTTGGCTGGTGGTGAGATTTTAAGGGCAAACAAGGTGATTTTAGCGACAGGCGGGTTAAGTTATCCTGCAACAGGCTCAACAGGGTCAGGGCTTAAATTTGCCAAGGCATTGGGGCATACAGTTGTTGATACTAGACCCACCCTAGCTCCCCTAGTTTGTGCTGAACCTTGGGTCTCTGACCTGATGGGCCTTTCTTTGTCCGATGTGGAGATGACAGCAAGTGATTTTTGCGGCACGGGTGACATAATATTCACCCACTTTGGTATTTCTGGACCACTGGCAATTACCGCAAGTGGATATATCAAAGGTGGCAAAATTACTATAAATATAGCACCTTGGATTAATGACCAAAGCGTTTTATTGGAATTTAATAAGGCTCCAAATCGAGACATAAGGAATGTTTTAGGGGGGCTTTTGCCGAAAGCGATTGTTCCTGTTATTTTGCAGTTGGCGGGCATTTCTGCTGATAAAAAGGTAAATGGAATTACCAAAGAGGAGAGGGGGCGTCTGATTACCCAAATCTCAGGCTTGGCACTTACTGTCACAGGCAACCGTGGTTACAAAGAGGCAGTCATAACATCAGGAGGTGTCTGTGTGGATGAAATTGACCCATCCACCATGGAATCCAAGATTGTGCAAGGATTATACTTTGCAGGAGAAATGATGGATGTCCATGCCGTCACAGGTGGCTACAACCTACAAATCGCCTTTAGCACAGGTTACTTAGCTGGTTTACCTTAAAGAAGTGTAAGTTATTATTACATCGAGGTCGTGAAGTAAGTTGTTAGTTTAATTTGCTCAGGACTATGCTATGATTATTGGAGTGAGCTTAAAGTCTTAGCTATTACTTTTAATATAATCCAAAAGTTTAATTTTGCCATGAGGGAGATTCTGTGAAAGTATTGTGCATATCTGCATCAAACAATTTCAAAGAAGGCATAAACGAAACGTCTTCTTTTATCATTTGCAAGCGCATAAAAAAAAGAAAACACCGCAGGCTGACTGCCATGTTCTCGAATTAAAGGACTATACACTTAATCCTTGTACCAACTGTGTGAAATGTTTGAACAGTAGTCGCTGTGTGATTGATGATATGTTTAACGAAATTTATGAAAAGATACTTGACTGCGACGCTCTTTTTATTGTTTCGCCACACTATGCACCAATCCCTGCCAAGCTGTGCATGATTATGGAAAAAATGGAATCCATTTGGTTCCACCCTTGGCTAAAAGACAACTCCTATCGACCAGAGATAGTAGGTATTCCAACAGGGGTTATTTCACACGGTGGAATAGGTAAAGAGGGTGGATTGAGAGAATATGAAAGAGTTGTCAATTACCCGATTGCAAACTGGCTGTTTACAATCCCTAAGTCACATGAAGACACACGCCAGCTAAAGTTAATAGAATTTGATGATGACTGGAAATACGGCATTAACGTGCCACCTGTGTTGGATTTTGAAGAATGGTCAAAGTTGCAAGCTTCTATATTTGGCAGTTATGTTGATAAAGTTATCCAGTCCTGCAATTCAACAATTTAGTGAGTTTTTAATAGATGAAGCAGATGCCTCCTTAACGAAGTATCTGCTTTCTTTATTATCCAACAACCGTTGTTGTTTACACCTTTTTTGACACGACCATTATATTGTTTTATAGATTAGTTGTCTGATAAAAAAGTGTATGAAAAAAGCTGAGGGTCTAACTATTTGCTTTATCCTCAGCTTCGATTTATAGTATTTCATTTAGTTGCAGGAAAGTCTACTATTACGAACTTCGGTTTTCGTCGGACACTACCAAACACCATACAACCCTGCCACAAAATTCAGCACAAAAATCCCGCCTGTTAGTGTGGCCAGGCTGACAAACGCACCGAGGTCACGCAACGCCATTTTCGTTTGCTTCATGCGGGTTCTTCCAATGTCACCACGGTAGCAACGAGATTCCATGGCAAGTGCCAATTCTTCGGCACGTCGAAAAGCGGAAATGAACAGGGGTACAAGTAGAGGTACAAGACTGCGTGCTTTTTTGACAATACCACCCGTGTCAAAATCCGCACCACGTGCCATTTGTGCCTTCATAATTTTGTCCATCTCCTCAATTAAGGTGGGGATGAAACGGAGGGCTATTGTCATCATCATGGCAATTTCGTGGGCTGGCACACCAATTTTTTTCAGCGGCTTTAAGCCAAATTCAATAGCGTCGGTCAGCTGGATTGGGGTGGTTGTCAGCGTCAAAATGGACGAGCCTATGATTAGCATAATAAGACGCAAGCCCATGCGACCAGCCGCCAGCAAGCCCTCCTGTGTAACCCTGATAAAACCAAGCTCGAACACCAAGGTTTCCCCTGGTGTGAAAAACACGTTGAGGATTGCCGTAAACACAATGATAAACAGGATTGCCCGTAATCCACGGATTAAAAACCGTGGCGGCACTTTGGAAACCTTGATAATGGTTGCTAAATACAACGCCGCCAAAGCATATCCTAAAAAGTTGTTGATGAAAAATATCACCACAATAAAAATCATGGTGCAAAGCAATTTCATCCTTGCATCCAGCCTGTGGATTATGGAATCCGCTGGGTAATATTGACCTATGGTGACTTTTAGCATTTTTTCACCTCTCTAATGTCTAGAAATCGACAACAATTTTATCAAAAGTATGATAAACCCAAAGAAGGCAACAATAGAATTAAACAAAAGCGGTATATTCGCAATAATGTCTAGAGTTAATTCAACTTCAGAATAAATAATCAGACTGATAACGGTACTGGAAATCGACGATACTACAAACAACCAAAAAGGTATGTCATTACCTAAGCAAAGCCATGGGTATGCACGCCTATAAGAACTATGGTGTCGAAATATCTCATGCTTGTACTTTTTCGGCTTATTTTGAGATACCAAAACCCTTCGCACTAGGTTCAAGTAATGTTTGGAAAACGCTCTTAATTTAGTTGTGACATCTTTTGTCTTTGGGTTGTCCATCTCCAATTTTGACGTCAATTCCATTGTAGCAACTTGCAATTTGCCATCCCCAAGTAATTCTTCTAAAATAGAATCGCTTGCAACTTTATTTAAGAGCTGATTACATATGCGTTTGATTTCGCTCCATTCTTGTTTCCTAAAATGTAACTCTTGCTTGTTACTATATCCCTTAAAAAGGTATGGCTCAATAAATCTTTTTAAGGGTGCGTGGATTTCATGGTAAATTTTGTTGGCTTGTTCAGGGGTAAACATCAACCTTTTTTCGGACAAGTTACTGATTATTTTCCAAAGTAATGCCCATATTGCTGAAATAGTAGCCACAATCACTGAAACCGTTAACCAGAAATCACTCATCTGCAGATGCCCTTCGATATAGCGGTTACGGCTTCATCAACGGTGAAAATGTTGGGGGGTAAGGTGAAACCTTTAGACTGCAAATCCCGCATGATGTAAGCGGTTTGGGTGCTGGATAGACCAATGGCTTCCAGCTCATCAAATTTGGAGAAAATTTCAGCAGGTGTGCCTGTCAACACGATTTTACCACCATTTATCACCAAAATACGATTCACAAGGCGGGCGATGTCCTCCATGCTGTGGGACACCAAAATAACGGTAATACCAAGGGTTTCGTGCATTCGCTTTACTTGCCCCAAAATCTCATCACGCCCACGAGGGTCAAGTCCTGCAGCGGGTTCGTCCAATACCAAAATTTCGGGACGCATGGCAAGCACCCCCGCAATTGCCACACGGCGTTTTTGTCCGCCAGACAGCTCAAAGGGTGACTTTTCGTGAAGTTCAGGGGCGATGCCCACCATTTCCAACGAAGACTTAACACGCTCATCGACTTCCTCGTTTGACAGACCTGCGTTTTTCGGACCAAAAGCCACGTCTTTGTATACCGTCATGTCAAAAAGCTGATGTTCTGGATATTGAAAAACCAAGCCGACCTTGGTGCGGATGGCTTTAAGTCTTGATTTATCGGCATTTATGTCCTCGCCGTCAATTATAATATTGCCCGACTGGGGCTTGATAAGGGCGTTAAGGTGCTGAACCAGCGTGGACTTGCCCGAGCCTGTATGCCCGATAAGTCCCACAAAATCACCCTTTTCAATGGTCAAATTTATCTCATCCAACGCCTTTTTCTCGAAGGCAGAACCTTTGCCGTAGTAGTGGCATAAATTTTTAATTTCTATTGACATTCACTAACGCCTCCACCAATTGGTCGCCTGTTACAATACCCCTAGGCAAATCAACCCCACCAAGGCGTAATTTATGGGCAATTTCCGCCGCCTGTGGCACATCCAGCCCAATTTCTTTTAACTCGTCAATTTTGGTAAAGATTTCATTTGGAATACCTTCCATAACGACTTTCCCGTCGTTCATTACGATTATCCTGTCAGCCTGTGCCGCTTCATCCATGTAGTGGGTGATTAGGATTATTGTGATACCTTCGGCGTTTAGACGACGTGCAACCGCCATAACCTCTCGTCGTCCAATGGGGTCAAGCATGGCGGTGGATTCGTCCATAACAATAATATCAGGACGCATCGCCAAAATGCCAGCAATCGCAACCCGCTGCTTTTGCCCCCCCGACAAATGATGAGGAGGATTGCCCGCAAATGCCGTCATTCCTACGGCTTCCAATGCTTCATCTACCCGCTGGCGAATCTCGGCGGGCGGAATACCTAAATTCTCGGGTCCGAAAGCCACGTCTTCCTCAACAATTGTGGCTATTATCTGGTTGTCGGGATTTTGAAACACCATGCCCACAGATTGGCGTATTTCCCAAGTTTTTTCTTCCTCGGTCGTGGAAATGCCTTTCACCCACACCGTACCTTCTTTAGGTAAAAGTAAACCATTGATATGCTTAGCTAAAGTTGACTTACCAGAGCCGTTATGACCCAAAACCGCCACAAACTCCCCCTTGCTAATGGAGATGGACACGCCATCCAAAGCCACATTAGGGGGAGTTTCGTCAGTTTTGTCTTCCGTGTCAGATTGCACTGCATATTCAAACACAATTTCATCAGTTTTAACAACAATTTCCATAAGAACTCCTATTTCATTTGTAGGTGACTTCCCATGTGGTTTCCTCACCACTCCACTTGATAAAAACTTCGTTATATTTTCCAGTTTGATGAAATAGTGGCGAGGGAGCATAATGGGGTGAGGAGAACTTATCCTTTGGGGCAGACAGCAATTTGTCTACATCCATCCAAAATTGCTCCCCCTCATCAGTTTCGGTGATAAGGTTACCATTAAAGTCCGTGGTTTTGTACATAAAGCACATATAACGATCGTCATCTTCACGGTTGACCCAGTGGACAATCCCACAAAATTCTAAATTCGCAACGTCTAGCCCAGTTTCTTCCTTAACTTCTCGAATAGCACAATCATATATACTTTCGCCATGCTCCACATGACCGCCAGGAAAAGCCCATCCAGGGTATTTACGTTTGCGATTTTGTACCAATACTTCTTTGGTTTGTGGGTTTTGTATCATTATGCAAGTTGTTAATTCTACACTCACTGCTTACTCCCTCACCTCGAAATATTCCCTGCGAATTTCACCGCCACCAGTAATGGTAATCGGCCAATTGCCTAGCGTTGTGGTTGACCCAATACGCCAAATCCAATAGGCATTACCATACTCGTCCGTCAACACATAACCGAGTCCTACAGCAGTGCTTGCTCCAGCCAAAAATTCCACACCCAAATGATAGTAGGTGAGGGGGCGACCTATAATTGACAGCGTTGCGTCTGTGCCACGCCCCACTGTATAAGGAAAATCGACAACTTGGATGTGGGTGCTGGTGACATGTATTGTGCCATCATTAAAATTAACGTCCATACCCAACGCCTCTGTTACAAAACGCAAAGGTACAAGGGTTGCATAATTAATAATCATGGCTGGCACGTCCAACAAAACTTCGTTGCCGTTTACCAACGCAACATTGCTGTCAATATGCAAAACAAGGGCATTGTGCTTATGGATAATATCCACACGGCGGGCATCGCCACACCAATCAACTTCGCCACCCAAAATATCTTGGACAAACACACGAACAGGCACTAAAGTGCGTCCATCCCGCACCTCCATAGCGACTTGGATGGGTTGATTATCAAGTGTTACATTAAAATTAGCCATGGCGACAGTTGCTGGCACAAAAACCAGCATAGCTACCAAAAATATTCCAAGAACCAGCTTTCTCATTAGTTACCCCAATCAATTTCAATATCACCAAAGTCAAGACCGCCAAATGGGTCTGGTTCATCGGTTACTGGTGCAAGGCTACGGAAAAGTCTTTCATTGCGACTTACATCTGCCATTTCAACCCAAAGGTCTGCATAGTTTCTAAAGTGTTGCTCACGCAATTCAGGTAGCAAACGCTGTTCAATCCAAACTTCTTCTTCTGGTAGGTCATTTTCAAAATATTCCACACGGAAAAAGCCCCAAGTGCCAAATTGGAAAGGCAAAACCTCTGTAACATGACCGATTGTCATGCCACGTGCAAAATCAAGGTTATCCCATCCGATGTCTGTTAGGCGAGCATCCATTGCAGTGCCATCCTCATTGGTAAAGCTTTCAAGGACAAGTTCTTCCCAAAGGGCAATGGCTTCTTCTTCTGTATCGGCTTCTACGAAATGGATAAACGGAACAATGTAATTTTCCCAGTTTTCGTCAATGTACTCGTTAAATCTTTGGGAAGCTTCTTCTACATCCAAAACAAATTGGTCGCTTACATGGGCATGAACAAGTCTATACAGTACGATTTGTTCATTAAAACGCAAAAATTGGTTGCGACTAAAGCCCCATTGGCGTATTGCATCAACATCATACATTTCTAGATACATATCACGTAATAAATCGGCTTCTTCACGTGCTTCTTCCAAATCGGCAGCACTTAACGTAATTCCTAATTCTTCTGCTCTGGAAGAAACCACGTACAACTCTGTCAGACTATCAAATGTCATGTCAAAAAGTTCGTCAGGACTAAAGAACCAAATAATATCCCACATACTTCTCACAAGTTGGTCATGTTGAAAGAGCAACTCTGCACGTGAAATGCGATGACCGTTCACTGTACCTGCGTGGTTCATGTGACGGTTATTGATTACGATTGCAGTGGTCAAAACGACCGCTAAAACAACAAAGCCTATGATGGCATTTTTGATAAAGTTGTCACGTTTTCTTGGTTTTGGTTTAGACATTTTAATTTCCCTTCCTTTGTGGATATTCAATTACAGCAACCATAGATTAACTGTCCGAAAAATCGGTTCGCAATAAATCTCCGATTACTACCAAAGGGCAGTATAACATATTTCCCAAAAATGTGCAAGAGTTTTTATTGCATTTCTATCAAAAGAATAACAATTTCCGTATTTGGCTCAATTGCCAGATAAATATCTATGTTTCTAAGGGTTTGTTGTACCAGAGAAAAGTTTTCCTCTGTAATTTGTATGGTAATGTAAGTTCCCACATCTGCTTCTGCGATTGTTGCTATACCTTCTGGCAGACTCTCAACTTCAGCAATGGCAGGGGCCAAATCGTCCAGCCAAAGGGTTGTGGTTACAAAACTTGTGTGAGAATCGTACCACATCTGACCGACGTCTCTTGGGGTAGGCATTGGCATGGGGAGGATTTCTCCATCTGCAAAGGTGGCTGGTGCGACACTTTCATAGGGAGGTGTCGGGCTTTGGTTCCAAAGGTTAAACCAAAAAACAAAAACAAAAACCGCCGCCGCCGCAGCTCCAACAGGCTTTACCAAACGTAAAGCGGACTTTTTACGCCTCTGCGCCCTAACACTTTGCATAATTTTGGTGTGCAAACCTTGGGGTAAGTCGTGGTCAGGCAAATCCGCCAGTAATTGCTCTATTTTCACTTGCTCATTATTGTTGTTTTCCATCATCAATCACCTCTAATAATTTTGACGCAAGCCGCCCCCGTTTTGTTCCGATAAAATTGTTTTAAGTTTTGCACGTCCACGAAATAGGCGTGACTTCACTGTTCCTACGGGCAATTGTAAAATTTCTGCCACTTCCTCATAACTATATCCGTGAATGTCTCTAAGGGCGATTAAAGCACGGTATTGGGGTGGTAATTTTGCCAAGGTCACTTCTAAATGTTGACCCAATTCTTTGCGAACCAGCAAATCCTCTGGTCCTTCGGATTGCTCTACAAGCTCTGCCCCTATTTCTTCCATCACTTCTAGCGAGTCTGTATGTTTGCCCTTGTTGCGACGTAACATATCCATGCAGGTGTTATGGGTAATTCGTGCAATCCACGCTTTCAAAAGCTCCTCGCCACGACAACTTTTCAGGTTACGGTATATTTTTAGTGCCACTTCCTGCGTAATATCCTCCGCATCTTCGTTGTTACCCATGGTGCGTCTTGCAAGGTTGTAAATTAACTTTTCATATTTAATCAAAATTTCCTCAAAGGCTGCCATGTTACCACTTTGTGCCTTTTCTAGTAAATTCATTTGACAGCCCCCCTCTATTTTTGCAATGCAACATAAAAAAGTTTTTTAGGAAGTTCGCCTTCCTCAAACTTGATGATTTCTAGTGCTTGGAAGTCTTTCGATAGTTGGTTAATTTGCTGCGTGCCGAGAAAATGGACGATAAACCCACCGACTTCGTATAG
Organism: Defluviitaleaceae bacterium; assembly: GCA_009780485.1. Taxonomy (GTDB): domain Bacteria; phylum Bacillota; class Clostridia; order Lachnospirales; family WRAX01; genus WRAX01. Next base: position 29,769 of record WQZZ01000003.1, read on the forward strand.
CCCCTCTCTGTGATAAGTCCCTGTACCAAAGTGGGCATCACTGGTGTTTCTGGTAGTAAAAATGTTGATGCCCTGTGGTTTTAACACCCTCAAAATCTCTTTGTTGATGTTTTCTAGCTGGTTCATGGTAAATGCCATACAAAAAAACATATGAGAATAGCAAGCGTCAAAAATACTATCATTAAATGGAAGCTTCTGTCTGGCATCATGCTTGGTTGTGGTTATCAGATGGGAAAGTCCCAGAGATTGTGACCTTTCCTGTATTGCATCTAAGCCTTTGTCCGAATAGTCCAGAACATGGACATTGAAGCCCTGCTCTGCAAAAAATATTGCATCACGCCCTTGTCCGCCACCCAACTCCAGAATACTCTTTACGCCATTTGCTTTGAAAAATTCCGCCGCTTTCACGGCAGACCAACTGGGGTTTGTACCGAATTTATTGCAGTTGTCGGCATATACTTGTTCCCAATGGGCTTTCTGCTCATTTAACGCTTTGTTTTCATCCTCTATAATTAGATTTAACAAAGCGATATCCCTTTCCATTACAAGTTTCAACACCGTATTATTGCGTTCGTCTTTGTGGGAATATGTTTTGTTTTCACGCTGATTAATTATGGTGTTCAAAACTTCGCCCAAACCGTGCCACTCCACTCTTGTTTCGCTGTCGATTTCATATTGCTCCAAAGAAGGTTCACCCTTCTCCCCAACCACCTTAGCCAGAAAGCAAGTGGACACACTGTACCAGTCGTGTAACAGGCTATTTTCCTCTACAACACCAAGACAATCAATTATCTCACAATGGCAACCCGTTTCCTCTAAAATTTCCCGTAAAACCGCCTGTTCCTCGGTTTCTCCATCTTCCACGCCACCCCCTGGCAATGTGTAAAAGTTAAAAATCCCAACACAAATTGTTGCCACGAGACCATCATCATCCAGCAACACTGCCGAAACCCGCTGATGGGGTTTCCTATCACAAAACCCTGATATGCCAAAAATATCGCTGTCTGTGAAGCGTTTTAGCAACTTCATATAACAACCCCCCAACTTACCCAAAAAATTCCTCATACCAAAGCAAAAACATATAAATCGTCCAAATTTTACGGCTGTTGTCTACTTTACCAAGGCGGTGGGCATCCAGCAAAGAAGTCAGTTTATCAACTCGGAAAAACTCCTGTGCCACCGCACTTTCAAAGGTCTTTTTAACACGAGAATAATAAGCATCGTCTTTCAGCCAAAGGCGTATAGGCACAGGAAACCCAAGCTTCTTTTTCTGCGACCACTTTGGCTGAAGATACTTTGCCGCAACCAACCTAAAGGCGTATTTCGTTACCTTTTTCGTAACCCTAAATTCTGTAGGCAATTGGGACGCAACAGCAAAAACTTCCTTGTCCATATAAGGCACACGCCCTTCCAGTGAATGTGCCATGGTCATCTTATCAGCTTTCAGCAAAATATCTCCCACAAGCCATGTGTGAATGTCCAAAAACTGCATTTTCGTAACATCGTCATAACCTACCGTCTTTGCGTAAATCGGAGCGGTTACGCTTCGGGTGGTAGGCTCGCCTGTTCCTATACGCAAAATGTTACGTCGCTCTGCTTCACTGAAAATTTTGGCATTACCTATATAACGCTCCTCCAAATCCATAGAACCACGCAAAAGAAAGTTGCGACCACGAAAAGCTGGCAATTTACCAGCAACCTTGCCGATGCCACGGCGTAAAAACCTAGGCAACACAGAAATTGGTCGCACAGATTTTGGCTCTTGGTAAATATTATAACCACCAAACAATTCATCCGCACCTTCGCCACTCAAAACCCCTTTAACGTGTTGACTTGCCACTTGGCTGACAAAATATAAAGCAATGGCAGCGGGGTCTGCCAAGGGTTCATCCATATGATATTGTATCTTGCCCAAATTATCCCAATATTCTGCCGTTGAGATAATTTTGCTATGGTTTACAATCCCCAAATCCTTAGACAATTCCTCGGCATAACCAATCTCATTGTAACCCTCATAATCAAAACCAACTGTAAATGTCGCATCCCCACCAAACCGTGCGGCAACAAGACTAGAATCCACCCCGCTGGACAAAAACGAGCCAATCGGCACATCAGACACCAAATGAGCCTTTATAGACCCCCCCACAACCTCATCAATCTGCTCCACTGCTGAATTTAAGGCACTTTCACGCTCCGACTTGGATACCTTACGGGATGCCGAAAATTCCGCTTGCCAATACCGCTCAATCTGCACTTCTCCATTCTTAAATCTCATAAAATGGGCAGGCGGAAGCTTATGAACCCCCTTCAACATACATTCATCCAAAACCGAATATTGAAAAGACAAATAAGCAGACAAAGCATCAAGGTTAATTTCCTTCACAAAATCTGGATGTTCCACCAAAGATTTAATTTCAGACCCAAACAGCAATTCGCCGCCAAAAATGCCGTAATAAAAGGGCTTTATACCAAAATAGTCACGGGCAACAAAAAGCTCACCTATGTCACGGTCGTGGATGACAAAGGCAAACATCCCCCGCAGTTTATTCAACATTTCGCTACCATATGTGGCGTAAAGGTTCAGCAAAACCTCGGTATCACTATTAGTCGTAAAGCTGACACCTTGCCCTTGCAATTCCTCCCGCAAGGTTTCATAATTATAAATCTCGCCATTAAAAACAATTGTATATCGACCATCCGCCGTGGTCATTGGCTGGTTGCCATGCTCCAAATCCAAAAACGCCAGACGGCGAAAACCAAAATTTACCCCATCCGCCGTAAAATAACCCTCGCCATCAGGTCCACGGTGGGCAATTTTATCAGTCATAGCCTTCAAAACGGCGTTGTTTTCACGCCCTGTAAATCCTGTAAATCCGCACATATCTTTCTCCTTTGTATCGTCCGTGGCTACACCAGTCCGTCAAACCCCGTTTGTCTTAGGGCTTCATATAAGATTATACCCACAGAAACAGACAAATTTAACGACCGCCCATCACTTTTCATAGGAATTGTAATAATTTGGTCGGGGTACTTATCCAAAACTTGGCGGGGCAACCCCTTGGTTTCCCGCCCAAATATTATAAAGTCATTTAATTGATATTCAACCTCATCATAACGCTTTGTACCGCCAGTTTCCGCCAAAAACACCCTAGCATTGGGGTTTTGGCTCAAAAAGTCGTCAAAATCCTTGTATTCTGTAATGTCGATTTGTTTCCAATAATCCAGCCCGCTTCGCTTTAGGCTTTTTTCGTCCATAAAAAAGCCCAGAGGGTGAATTAAATGAAGCTTTGCCCCCGTCAAAAGGCAGGTGCGTCCCACCGCCCCTGTGTTGTGTGGGATTTCTGGTTCGTGCAAAACAATATTCACGTTACAGCCCCCGTCAATGGTTTAATCTGCCACTCAGCATAACACAAACGGACAAGGGTTTCAAGTGGAATTTTATATGCGGGTGTTTTGGTGTGGACGGGCAATGCCTGCCCACACCAAAAACAAACCCCTCCATCGACAGTTGCGTGGAGGGGTTTGGTATGGTAGGGGCGGGCATTGCCCGTCCCAGTTCGACAGGCAATGCCGTACAACCATTGAGATTAGTGCCAGCAGAAATGGGACGGGCAATGCCCGCCCCTACCAGCATGTTATTGTTCTAGGTCTATGCAAGGTATGATAATTGAGGTTGGAATTGGTAAGGGTTCGCTCTCTTCCTGTGCAATCACAGTAATGCTAGTTGCGGTTATCACTAGCAGAGTTAACAGGAGACAAGTTAATTTCTTCTTCATATTTTTCAACTCCTAATATTATTGTTCTGTGTCTAGGTCTGGGCAAGGTATAATAATTGAGGATGGAATTGCTACGGGTTCGTTTTCTTCCTGCGCAATCACAGTAATGCTAGTTGCGGTTATAACTATCAGGGTCAATAGGAGGAAGGCTAGTTTCTTCTTCATAATCTTCACCTCCTAGCAACATTATTTTGTATAAGTCATCTGACTTGATTTGTATTTCAAGTAACCTTTCCTTGTTTCCAAGTTCGGTGTAATGTTTTTCCATCAAATTATATATGTATCTAATTCTGTAGTATTCTTTTGTTTGCATTAAGTGAGGAATTGCTATGTTTTCAATAAAGCGTCGTGATTCACTTTCTTCAAGCGTTAGGATATGAGAAAGGGATGTAAAAAGCAAGTAAAAATGGCTGTCATCTTGTGACAATAGTTTTGCAACGGCTATTTCATCTTCGGCAAATGGGTTTTTTAATGAGATAAAGCAAATTATTTTGTGATATAAAATATCAAGGAAAGAACGTTCTTCTTTTGTTACAAATGTAAAGGCTTCTTCAAAGTATTCCAATGCTTCTTTGAATTTGTTTTCTTCCATGAGGACACTACCCGAATTTTGCAAGGCTCTTCTCTGGCGTATTCCGTCTCCCAACTTCAATGCTAGACGCATTGCATCATTTATGTACTTTTTAGCAAGCCCCAAATCTCTCGCCCTAATGTAATTAACACTAAGGTTATTGCTTATAAGCATGGCAAAGTAATAAGGCTGCTCCCTGTCCAACAAATTATATGCCGTCTCATATTGAGATATAGCACGAATACACATACCAAGTTTTGAATAACAAACCCCCATATTATAATGTATCATATGTGCGTGGGGTTTCACTTCAACATAATCAAGCTTGTACGCCGTAGAAAAGTGTTTTAGTGCTTCTTTATAATTTTCTTCAAATATCAAGATAGTGCCTTTATTAAAATGATAATGGTACTGGTTTTCGGCATTTGCTTCCCCAATCTTTGCTTCTGCTTCCTTTAAGACTGGTATAGCCTTGTCAACCCTGTTTACGTTAATAAAATATTTAACAAGAACCATATTATAAAGCATAGACAAATCCAAACCAACAGGCAAAACATCATACTTTTCTAAATGAAACTTATCATGGTATGCCCTTGCATCTTTTAATTTTCCATTACTTATACGGGTTCTCCACAAACGCAAAATCTTTTCAACATCACCATCACCAAATCTATCGGCTGGTTCCATTTTGTCTACCTTATAAAATTCTAAAATTTTTCTTATTTGTTCTTTTGTATACTTGTCTTTACCTTTTTCAATCACCTCTATGGTTTTTACATCCCAACCTAAAATCTTCGCAACCTCTTCTTGGTTGCCACCCATGGTTTTGTAAATATACTGCACAATAGAAGCAGTAGGCATTTTAAGGTCTAATGGCATACTTATCATTATGTAACAACCCCCTTCCAAAAAATTCTGTAAATATAACACTTATTTACTATCTAAGCACAATATACCACACCATCCGACCCATGTCAAGAAAAATTTACAATTTTTTTGAATTTTTTTTCGACAATTTTTTTGGCTTAAAATCCTCTTTACAAATTGATGCCTTTGGTGTAACATTAAAGGCGAAAGGGTGGCGAACGCCTATGAAAGAAAATGACACCGTAAAGGTTGCCGTTGCCGCTGGGGAAATTATGCTGTCGGCTGGGGCAGAAACCATGCGTGTGGAAGAAACCATGTACCGCATGATGGAAGCTAAAGGGCTTACGGAAATAGAGTCCTTTTGCACCACAACGGGCATCTTCGCCTGTGCCACAGGAAGCGATGACGAGGTTGTAACCGTTATCAAGCGTGTAAAAGTGCGTGATAATAATTTGGAGAAGATTGCCAAGGTAAACGAGCTGTCACGTTGTTTTGTGGAAGGGCGTTTGGACGAAAAAACCGCAATGAAAGAATTGAATAATATTCGTCATTTGCTGCCATATCCCAATTTGTTGCGGATTGTTGCGGCGGCGGTTGCCAGCCTTTGTTTTGCTTATATGTTTGGTGGTACGTGGGTAGATGCTGTAAACACCTTAATTACGGCAGCCCTAATGCAAGTTCCTGTGATATTTTTGGAGCGTCGGCGGGTTGTGCCTACCCTTGTAACTATTGCGGGGGGTGCTTTTGGTACGTTGTTTGCACTTACTTTACTTAATCTCGGCATTGGCGAGAATGTGGAGTTTATTATAACAGGGGCGATTATGCCTCTTGTGCCTGGTGTTGCCCTTACCAATGCCATACGTGACATTTTGGATGGTAATATGCTGGCGGGGTCGGCACGTACTTTGGAAGCACTGTTAACCGCTGTTGCCATTGCTGCTGGTGTTGGTGTTGTACTTACCTCTTGGATGGCTGTGTTTGGGGGTGTTTTCTGGTGATTGTTGGTCTTGTTTTGGCGGCTGTGGCAACGATGGGTTTTTCTGTGATTTTTAATGTGCCACGGCGAGAGCTGGTTTTTTGTGGCGGGGTTGGTGCTGTGGTTTGGCTTGTGTTTGGCATCATAACCCACTTTTTGCCAGAAGGGACAGTTGCCGCTACGTTTTTTGGTGCGATGACCGCAACCGCTTTGGGTCGGTTTTTAAGTGCCATTCGCAAAATGCCGTCCACTGTGTATATGATACCAGGTATTATACCGCTTGTTCCTGGTGTTGCCATTTACCGTACCATGTTTTATGTGGTTACAGGGGAGCATATGCTGGCGGTTGCCCAAGGGGTGTATGCCCTGTCTTTGGCGGGGGTTATATCTGTGGGTGTGCTAATTATCCTGTCTTTGCCACGCAAAATATTCTCGATAGGGAAGGGGACTTAGTTGTTGGAAGTATTGTTGATTTTAGAAATAAAAGTCTAGGAGGAATAGAAATGAAAAACAATGTAATTGTTGGACAGTCAGGTGGACCAACCGCCGTGATAAACTGTAGCCTTGCAGGGGTTTTTTCGACCGCAGTGGCAAACCCCAAAATGGGTAAGGTGCTGGGTATGCGTAATGGCGTGCAAGGTCTTTTAGAGCGCCGTGTAATTGATATGGGGGAGCATCTGCGTCGTGATATTGACGTGGAGGTGCTGAAGCGCACGCCCTCGTCGTTCCTTGGTTCTTGTCGTTATAAACTGCCAAATCCAGAGCAGAATGAAGATGTTTTCGCCAAATTGTTTGGTATTTTGGATGAGCTTGATGTGGGTTACTTCTTTTATATAGGTGGTAATGACTCCATGGACACCATTATGAAGCTTTGTGCCTATGGCGAGAAAATTGGTAGTAATATCCGTTTTATTGGTGTTCCGAAAACTATTGATAATGATTTGGCTGTTACCGACTCCAGCCCTGGATTTGGTTCTGCGGCGAAGTATGTGGCAACAACCACAAAAGAGCTGATTTTGGATGCACAAGTGTATAATAACGGAGCTGTAACCATCGTTGAAGCCATGGGGAGAAACACTGGTTGGCTTGCTGCCGCTGCGTCCCTTGCTAAAGGGACGGATTCCCCTGGTCCTGACCTAATTTTCTTGCCAGAAATCGCTTTTAATATGGATGATTTTTTGGATAAAGTGTCGGTTCTTGCCCAGAGCCATAGCCCGACCATCGTTGTGTCAGAAGGTATCAAACTGGCTGATGGAAGGTATATAAGCGAGCTTGGGCGGGATAATGTTACAAGTGACGCTTTCGGTCATATCCAACTAACAGGGACAGCCGCATATTTGGCGGCACAAGTTCGCAGTAAGCTTGGGGCAAAAACCCGTGCAATTGAGTTTTCTATTATGCAACGCTGTGCCGCTCACATCCAATCCGCCAGCGATGCGGCAGGGGCATTTGCTGTGGGGTCTCACGCTGTGAGGGCTGCTGCTGATGGGGAGACCAACCGTGTAATTATCATCAACCGCTTAAACAGCACCCCCTACGCTTTCGAGACCTGTGCCATGGAAATTGTAAAAATGGCAAATATAGAAAAAACTGTTCCGCTGGACTGGATAACTTCCACCAAAGACTATGTAACTGGGGACTATATCGACTACGCCAAACCCCTAATTCAAGGGGAGGTTGCTCCGTTTTATGTGGATGGCACACCACGCCATATCCGCACCGCAAAGTAATTTCAACAAAAAACTGCCACCGATTAGCTCGGGGCAGTTTTTTGTTGAAATTAATGCGTCGTCCGCTTCCTTCTTATAATAATAGCCATCAAAGCTCCTAGTGACAATACCGCACCAGATGCAAATACAATGAATACGGTGCCATTGAAATTGTCGGAAGTTTGCGGGTTAAAGTTATCTAACCCTGCTTGTTGCGTATCGGCTGGCTGGTTGCCTACACTACCCCTAACAACTGGGCTTGCATAGTTTATACCCTCATGGTGAGTGCCATTGTAACCCACGATAAACCTATTGTTTAGCACACCTTCTGGAGCATCGTCGCCAGCCATGAATGTTAAAACAATCTCGTTGCCCACGGCAAAGCCTGCGGGTACATTACCAAAGTAAAATTCGATATTAGTGTACCAAACATCACCTGACTGTGGCAACTGGAAGCTATGTGGCATACTCGCATCTAAACCAGAAGCGTAGATATGCCAAACATCACTGCCGTACACCGCATAACGGATGACGAATGTAACACCTTCACCATTAGTAAATGCTGGAATTGTGCCAGAAACAAAGTTTAGACCACGCCCAGGCATATCAATTATGGAAAAATTTGTTACAGCACCACCAGAACGGCTGTGGAAGTCACGTAAACGCCATTCCACGGCATCGCCAACATTTACATCCAGTCTGTTTGGTTGTTTAACCATGTCACTGTGTTGTGGCAGATTTGCATGAGAACGTTGTAGCGATGGTGACGTTGCCGCCAATATTGGTTCTTGTGATGCCTGTGGTATTGTTGGCTCTTGTTGTGGTTCGTCTGGTGTTGTGTCGTAAGGGGTTTCGTCCGTTGGTGGCGTTATCACTGGCGGTGTCACCAATGGAGGTTCTATTTCTGGTGGAGTTGCTACTGGTGGGGTAGTTATTGGTGGGTTTGGGTCTGTTGGGTCTGGCTCATACGGGTCTGTTGGGTCGTCAGGTTCGTCGATTGGAAGGTCAGGTGGTGGGTTGTTTGGACCACTTGTTGCAGGTGTTGCTGGTGAATGTCCAGCTCCCCTCAAACACCACATTTTCCGCCGGCATAACGAATGTTGTGCCAGAAATGTCAATAGTTGGGTGTGTCCAACCATTAAAAGACCATGTGCCAGCAACGCCACCATGGGCTGTTTCGGTTGTGTTTAATGACTGTGGTGTTGCAACGTTAGCATTGGCTATCCAAGGTAGTTCGTTGGTTGTTACGTCATCAACGCTGTGGGTTGCAGGCAAATCACCAACTTGCGTATATGATATGGTATACATATGTGGCTCCCACACCCATGTGTCTGCGTGGATTGCTCCGTTAAAGTTCCTCATTAACTGGAAACCACCAGCGAAATAGTAGTCCCCTTGGGGGTTGTCTATTGTACCTACACCTACATTACGCCAGCGACCTGCAAATTCTGCGTTGTTTGGTGGAGTTCCTAGGTTTGGTGTATTTCCTAGAATAGGAATGTCAATAAGAGGATTGAAGTTTTTGCCTAATGATATTTGGTGCAAGGCAAGTGTACCCCAGAGCATACTATTCATACTATTTACATTACTCACATCCCAATCAGACACGTCTAGATTGGTAAGTGAACTTGCATTGTTAAACATACTATTCATACTATTTACATTACTCACATCCCAATCAGACACGTCTAGATTCGTAAGCGAACTTGCACTGCTGAACATATGGCTCATATCAATCACACTACTAGTATCAAAGCCTGTTAAATCAAGATTAGTTAGTGAAGGTGTCCAATGGAACATACCGTTCATAATAATAACACTACTAGTATCAAAGCCCGATAAATCAAGATTAGTGAGTGAAGTCGAACCACTGAACATACCGCTCATATCGTTTGCATTGCTTGTGTCCCAACTAGACAAATCTAGACTTGTCTAGCTAGTGTTTTGAAATGTTCGTTGGAAAGAGTTGACTTGGCTTACATCAATATAGTGGAGATTGTCTATCGTGTGAAGATTGGGGATACTGGTAAAGACCCCAAACATGGTTGTTGCTACGATGGGAGATGTAATCACAATCCTTCGAGTACTGTTTGCCTGAAAGAACAAGGGTTGTGAATGATGAAAATGCTGTCCTAACCAATTGCCACCAGCATGAACTCCTCCTATTATATACCCTCCGCCCATATGAAACTCACCGTTATCGTACATGGTATACGATATGTTTTGGGCAAGACCGTTGTTCAAAATACCAGTGCTAACTACGTTAGCACCAGGTGGCGAAAAACCAGAAGTAGGCACTGCTGTGGCTGTGGTAGCTACAGTTGATGTGCCTTGGGTTGTTGGGGCTTGTGGTGCGTCATTGCTTGGTTTTGTTTTGCCCTTGTTATATTTCGTATAATCTCCCTCTGGGCATCCCTCATACTCTGGGCATCCCTCATACTCCGAACACTTGCCATCCTCTGGGTAAGTTGGATATTCAGGATATGTAGGATATTCTGGATAACCTTCCTTCTCATCTTCCGAATACTCATAACCCGCACCCTCATAGGTGCTTTCCGTTTCCGTTTCTGCTGTGGCATTGTCTGTCTCATAACCTTGTACAACCCAAATGCTTGCAAAGGTCATAATAGCCACCAAAAACAACGCCGTTATTCCGTGTCTCATCTTTTTCATATGAAACACTCCTTTCATTTTTTATTTGCAGTCTCTATAGAAGTTGACAACAACTACCCGTTTTTATTATGTTACCTACTGGCTTAAAGCTCATTGGGTTTGGGTGGCAAACTGCTGTCTTTCTTCTCAGCGACTGCTTCCAAAACGAATGAACTTGGTTTTTCATTCGTTTTGGAAGAAGCCTCTGGGGTTTGAGGGTGTTGTCTGTGGGTTTGGGGCGGGCAATGCCCGCCCCTACCAGGGTGGGTGGTTATGGGTCGGCGTTTGGGTTGATTGTTGGTTGGCATGTGGTGTTGGTTATGGGTGGCGTGATTTGATTGATGGGGGGGTGACTGTGTTTTGGTAGGGGCGGGTCACATCAAAACCGTTATTGCACGTCCCAGTGGGCTGTGTCGTATGTTGGTGGCACAAAAGCCACCTTCCGACTAGACTGTACAAACTTTTCCTAATGAAACCCTTCAACCGTCCTTGGGAGATATGCCCTAGAAGTGCGGTAGGGCTGGACGGGAGGCGAAGAAGGGTGGAGGAAAGGTACAATCCAGTGGGAAGGGGGCTTTTGTGCCTTCTCTTATTCCATGAAGCGAAACAAGTCTATTATATTGGTGGGGTGATGTGCGTCTTCAAAATGATGAAAACGCATTCGCCAATTACTGCCATTGTCGTTGATGGAAATACCTATCAGAATATCACCGCTACCTTCGTTGGTGCTGTAAAAATACGAAACCTCATCGGCAGAACCTCGGATTTGGCTGATAAGCTCGAAGTTAAATTGGCTAAGAATGTGGTCTAATTCGACGGCATTGCTAACTGAAGCTAATTCTGTCAGTATTTGGTCTGTGCGGTCTATGGGTTCAGGTTCGGGTTCTATGGATATTTCTGGTTCAGGTTCGTAAGGTTCGGGTTCTATCTCATAGGGTTCATATTCGTATATGACGGGTTCCCATACCACGGGTTCGGGTTCGTATTGTTCGTAAATTGGGTATTGGGGCTGGTAAATATATTCCGCTTCTTGGTGGTCGTATGTTTGTAGCACGGTTAGATAAAGGGTTGCGGATGCCACGCCAGTTGCTACAATACCACCCGTAGCAATTAATGCCTTTGTGTAAGTTGCTGTAGCGGCAACTCCAACTCCTGCACTTGTACCCGCTGTGCTAGCACCCACCGCTATACCAGTCGTAACAGTTACTACACCAGTAGATATGTAACTGGTGGCAAAAACTGCTTCTTCTGCCAAAAAGATAGCAGAAAGTGGCACGAGAGCCACGGCTTTACCTTTGTGCTTTTTAACTTTGCCTTCCAAACAAGCTTTTATGGTGTTTCTGGCGGTTTGTAGGGTCTTGCTTACATTGTTTATGGAGCAGTCGTAAACTTTAGAGATTTCTGTCATTGTCATTTCGGCGTAATAGTGCATATAGACCATTTCGTGCTGTTTCGGCGGTAAAGAATCCAAAACATCCATCAGTTTTTTGCGAGCCTCTTTGTTTAACAGATATTCCTCTGGTAGAAAACTTTTGTCAACTTCTGGTAAATCTTCCAAATAATCGTCTGAAATAACTGTCCATTCTTTGTGGCGGCTTTCCCGCCTGTATTTTTGAGAGCAGGTGTATGCCGTAATTTTGCGTATATAAGGCAAGAATGTTTCTGGTATCAACTGTTCACGTTTGTTGAATATGACGGTGTAGACATCTTGTATGATTTCCTCTTTATCCTCTTTGTTTTTGCAAAATTTTGAACACACAAAAGCAACATGACCGCAAGTCCTTTTGTAAATTTCATCAAATGCAGACTCGTCGCCATTTTTTAGGTTTTCCACTAAGGTATAAAGTTGTTCACGTTCGTTATTTAGAGTTATTTTAACGCACCGCCTTTACAACTTGATTTCATCTTCCATATAGAAGCATTTCGCTGACAGATAGCTGTTCGTCAGCATTATAAGGTAAAATACTTTTGAAAAAGCACACCTTTTGGGTAAGTCGCTCCGAATACAGTTGCAACACACTATCAATATGACTGTGAGTTAGTTGGGTTAAATCTGCAATTTCATTAACAGTCATCCCTGCAAAGTGATGAAAGTGGATAGCTACCTTTTCTTCGTAATCAAACTTATTAATCTGATGATAAAAAAGATATTTAACCCTTGGATGCTCCACAAAAGCCCTAGGTATATCAACCTGATTTGGTGGTTGCTCCTTTTTTTGGGTTGGAAAAAATTGTGCCAAGAAGCCACCCCCAATCTTTGCTGAGAATATCCTGTACACTTATATATTGTGTCGAAGGTTGAAGATTTCAACCTGTTGTTGAAAATTTTTTGAATTTTTTATTTAATATTTTGTTAAAGACAAAATGGCTTGAGAGATAATCTAGAATAAGTGGCTTTGAAAGTTGAATGAAGCTTCTTAATTATACAACAAAAGCAAGACAAAATCAAGTAAACACGGTTATGTTCTGAATTCCAGATTTAGGTTTTGTTTACAATAAACCAAAAACTGCCCCCAGATATTAGGAGGCAGCTTTAAGTGCAAAGCCATATATAGTTATCCTTACTTAAACCAAATAGAGAAAACACGTCCAGCCATATCTACAAAGCCTGCTTTTTCCACGGCTTCCTCTGCCACAAGGGCTGTTTTGCCGATAAGCTCACCTTCGTAAGTGTAGATGATTTCACCAACCACGGTGCCAGCTTCCACAGGAGCTGACACACTGTCAAACAGTATAATTTCAGCTTCCAGCTCGCTGTTATTACCTTTTTCTGTTACATTGCTAATAAGTTCTGCAACCATAGCGTCCGCAACCCCGTCCTTGCCCTTTGCTACAGGCACTTGTCCCACAACCGTACCCGCAAGCTCTCCACGAACAACCTTGTAATTGGCAAAACCATAATCAAGCATTTTCATGGCTTCTTGAAAGCGTATTGCGGTGCTGTCCGCACCCATAACCACGGCGATAAGTTCCATATCACCACGGATTGCAGTGGCAGATAGGCAGTACTTGGCTTCCCCTGTGCTACCTGTTTTAAGACCTGTTGCACCGTCATACCAACGTACAAGTTTGTTGGTATTGGTCAGCCCAAATTCGGACTCGCCACGTGCTGTTTTGTGGATAATGGTATCCATCCAAATGGTAGCAACTTCCTTAACCTCTGGAAATTTTGTGATAAGTTCACGGGACATAATTGCAATGTCTTTTGCCGTGGTAAAATGCCCTTGGGCATCCAGTCCGCAAGCATTACGGAAGCTGGTGTCTGCCATACCAAGTTGCCCAGCCCGCTTGTTCATCAAATCGACAAAGCTTTCTTCGCTACCACTTACAAATTCTGCAAGTGCCACTGCCGCGTCATTTCCGCTGGAAATAACAACCGCCTTTAGTAAGTCTCTAACGGTCTGTTTTTCGCCAACTTCCAAATAAATTTGGCTACCACCCATGGAGGCGGCGTGTTCGCTGGTTGTCACCATATCATCCCAGCTAATGCGGTTTTGTGCAACCGCTTCGTACACCAAAAGCGTAGTCATAACCTTGGTTACAGATGCAGGCGAGCGACGCTCGGTGGCATTTTGCTCAAAGACAACCTCGCCGCTACTGGCTTCCATTATAACTGCCGCAGGTGCGTCTACGGTTAGGGCCAATGGTCCACGTTTTTCTTCTGCTTTTGCAGTGGTTGGTGCAAGTATAAGCATTGCAAGAACAAAAGCTGCAATTTTTATTATTCCCTTTTTCATAAAACAGCCTCCTTATGCTATTAATTTCTTAATAAGACATAGTTTTTCCACGAAACTGCAAGCAATGCCCGCCAAATTTTGTTATAGAATTTTAAGCCAAAAAATTTGTCGAAAAAAAATTCGAAAAATTTGTAAATTTCCCTTGACAGGGGTCGGATAGTGTGGTATATTGTGTTATGTAGGAAAGAAATGCTATATTTACGGAATATTTTTGGAAAGGGGTAATTATATGTCGATACATATGCCTGTAGACCTCAAAATGCCCACCGCTAATATTGTGCAGTATATTTACAGAACCCAGGGCGGCAACATAGAAGAAGTTGCGGAGATTTTAGGCTGTGATGTAGCAACCATTGAAAAAATTGAAGCGGGCAAAGAACAATACAAAAAACAACAAATAAGTAAGATTTTAGAATTCTATAAAGTAGACAGATTAGAACCACCCACTAGGTTTAGTGATGGTGAAGTTGAAAGAATTTTAAGTTTGTGGAGA
>WQZZ01000004.1 GCA_009780485.1 Defluviitaleaceae bacterium
AGACATACGCAAAATCACCCAAAGCTTACCATATGCAAACCTACCCCTTAACAAAGATTTTTCTTCAGAAAGCATGATGGAATATTTTAACCACGAAAATTGGGGCAGTCTGCACCGTGCTTGTATTGGTTGCGGCACTTGTACATATTCCTGCCCAACCTGCTCTTGTTACGACATTAAGGACTATGACGGCAAGTGTAATGGCGTAACCCGCTTTAGATGCTGGGATTCCTGTATGTATCCAGACTTTACGCTGATGGCACACGGAAATAACCGCCTGACGCAAAAGGAGCGTTTTCGCCAGCGTTTTATGCACAAACTGATGTACCACCCCATGAACTACGACGGGCAGTTTGGTTGCGTTGGTTGCGGGCGTTGCATCAATAAATGCCCAGTTTCTTTGAATATTGTTAAAATCGTCAAGTCGTTGGAGGTGAAAGCTGATGCAAATGCCTGATATGCTAATACCGCAAGTGGGGATTATTACGGATATTATACAAGAAACCCCAGATGTTAAAACCTTTCGTGTTGTTAACTTGAAGGGCAACAAGGCTTTTGACCATATGCCAGGGCAATGCGCCATGCTTTCCATTCCTGGGGTTGGTGAAGCCATGTTTTCCATTTCCACATCACCCACAAATACTAAGTATATGGATTTTTCCATTAAACGGGTTGGTGTCTTAACCGAATATATGCACGACAAAATGAGGGAAGGCGACCACATTACTATCCGTGGACCATACGGCAATGCATTTCCTGTGGATACAGAGTTAAAGGGCAAAAACATCCTGTTTGTGGGTGGAGGAATTGCCCTCGCTCCGCTTCGTTCTGTAATTCACTATGTTTTTGATAACCGTGAAAATTATGGTTATGTTGATATTCTTTATGGGGCGCGTTCAGTTGCCGATTTGGTGTACTATAAAGAAATTGAAAAGTCTTGGACGGAAAAACGTAACACAAATGTGTTTTTGACCATTGACCGACCAGACGACAACTGGGACGGTCACATCGGTTTTGTACCAGATTATTTCAAGAAAATCGGCTTTTCCTTAGACAAGGTAGTAGTTCTTTGCGGACCACCAATTATGATAAAATTCGTTATGGCGGTGCTTTTAGAAATGGGCTTCAAAAAGGAGCAGGTTTATACAACATTAGAACTTCGCATGAAATGCGGTATCGGTAAATGCGGACGTTGCAACATTGGCGATAAATTCGTCTGTATGGATGGTCCTGTTTTCCGCACCGATGAACTAGACCATATCCCCGACGAATTTTAACCAGATATTTCTTACCACGAACAAAGATACGGTTAGTGGTATTATGCAGTGGATTTCACAAACAAAACAGCCGAGTAACTCAATTAGAAGGGAGAACAATATGCAAGAAATGGCAAATGTGTATTTTGACGGCAAGCATTATCAAGTGCCGTCAGACTTGACAATAATGACAGCAATGGAGTACGCTGGTTATCAGCTTGTCCGTGGTTGTGGATGCAGACATGGCTTCTGCGGTGCTTGCGGTGCAATTTATCGTTTGAAGGGGGAAACCAGACCCCATTTTTCACTAGCGTGCCAAACCAAGGTGGAAGAAGGAATGTATGTGGCAACCCTGCCCTTTTTCCCTCTAAACAACAAGAATTATAATATCGAGGAAACTAAGCCGACAGACCAAGTTATGATGGAAATTTTCCCAGAGATTTATGCTTGCGTTGGTTGCAATGCCTGCACAAAGTCTTGCAGTCGCGGGCTTAACACCATGCAATACATAGCCTATGCCAAGCGGGGAGATTATGAAAAATGTGCCACAGCAAGCTTTGACTGTGTGGCTTGTGGTATCTGCTCTGCCCGTTGCCCTGCCAACATTTCCCATTGTTTGGTAGGTCTTTTGGCACGCCGTTTAACAGGCAAATATATCATGCCACCAGCCGACCACACGGCAAAACGTGCAATCGACATAGCCGCTGGCAAATTTGATGCTGATATGGCAACCCTTATGGCAAAACCCAAAGAAGAAATTAAAGAACTTTATGATAACCGTGAAATCGAGAAATAGAAGGAGGAGGTGTATTTATGATTAAACCAATGGTTATGACAAAGGAATCCCCATTTACCCCAAGCATGATGGAGAGCATGAAAAAGCTGGAAGCAACCCGTGAAAAACGCCTACAAAGCGAACCAAAGCGTATGTCTGCTGACGAAAAACGGGCATTGCTAGACGAATTTCATCCAGATTATGGTGACAAAGGCTTTGCCAAAATCGAAATTGGTCCAAATGCTGGTGAAAAAGCCCCTAAAGAGCTGACCGCCCTACTCCACTCCAAATCACGTATCAGCGGGCTTGATTTGGATTTGGATAAAATTGAGTTCGACACAGATGTATTAATAATCGGTGGTGGCGGTGCGGGTGCATCTGCCGCTATCAAAGCCCATAAGGCTGGTTGTAATGTTATGATTGTCACCAAACTTCGCATGGGTGATAGCAATTCCATGATGGCAGAAGGCGGTATCCAAGCCAGTGACAAGGAAAATGACAGCCCCATGCAACATTATTTAGATGCCATGGGTGGCGGACATTATTATAACAAACCAGAGCTTTTGCGCCGCTTGGTTATGGACGGTGCAAAATCCATCCAGTGGCTGGAAGGGCTTGGGGTTTTGTTTGATAAACACGAGGACGGCACAATGATAACCTTCCCCGGTGGCGGGCTTTCTCGTAAACGCCTCCATGCCTGTGCCGACTATACAGGTGCAGAAATCACAAGGGTGTTGCGTGACGAAGTTCAAAACCTTGGCATCAACATCGTAGATTATACCGCCGCCATTGAGCTAATTTTGGATAAAGATGGTAATGCGGCTGGTGCGGTGCTTGAAAATATGCTGACTGGCGAATATCTAGTAGCACGTGCAAAAACCGTGGTTATTGCAACTGGCGGTGCTGGACGTATGCACTACCACGGCTTCCCCACCACAAACCACTACGGGGCAACTGCCGACGGTCTTGTAATGGCATACCGTGCAGGATGCAACCTATTGTATCAAGATACCATCCAATATCACCCAACAGGCACAGCTTACCCCGTTCAGCTTTTTGGTGCTTTGGTGACGGAAAAAGTGAGGGCGGTTGGTGCAAACCTAATAAACGTCAATGGTGATGCTTTCGTTCATCATTTGGAAACCCGTGACGTTGCCGCTTCTGCAATTATACGTGAATGTCACGCCAATAATTTAGGTGTTGACATACCTGGTGGTGCTGGGGTTTGGTTGGACACGCCTATGATTGATATGATACATGGCGATGGTAAAATAGCTTCGGCTCTGCCTGGGATGCTTCGGATGTTTATGAATTATGGCATTGACATGAGAAAGACCCCTGTGTTGGTTTACCCTAGCTTCCATTATCAAAACGGTGGTATCGAAATTGAAGCAGATGGCAATACCAGCCATATCCCTAATTTGTTTGTGGCGGGCGAAGCTGTCGGTGGTATCCATGGTCGCAATCGTCTGCTTGGTAACTCTATGCTTGATGTGGTGGTGTTTGGGCGTTTGGCGGGTCAATCCGCTGCTAAAGTTGCTAAATCAACCAAAATTGGTAGCCTAACCCTTGACCATGTTAAGTGTTACGAAAACCAAATTGCAAGTGCAGGACTTGACACAGGCGAAGCTTCACCAATTCTGCTTCCAAAATACGCTAGAGATGTAAATGCAGACAAATTGAAATAGGAGAACGAATAACGAATGAAGAAAACGAGAATTGTATTTGTGCTTGCGGTGTTGCTGGTAGCCTTGACCGCCTGTGTGTATTATGATGATACAAGCGAGCAAATTGTCAGTCAACCAACGACACAGCTTGAATCATCCATCCCATTAGATGTAGCGACAGATTTGTTCTCCCAAATGCAGGCTATATGGGATGCTGATGACGGTGAATTATGGGGCTTCCACTTACAAGCCCCCTTCATCATCGCCGACCCCATAACACGCCATGCTGTGGCAAATATGCCCGACCCCCATGGTTACTTCCAAAGGTCAGGTGATATATACGTAGGTGTTTTGCCAGACCATGTGTTCATCAGCCACACCATCAGGGAATTTGCTGGCATAACATGGGCCATGATGGCGTGGGAGCCGTTTTTTGATGAGCTAATCGCAAGTGACCCTGACTTTTTAGGAGACCTTTTGCGTCTAATGATTCACGAAGGCTTCCACGCCGTACAATTCTACAAAGTTGTTGATGGGGAGTTGGGATTCAATATATCCTTTGATTTTCTGAACAACTCTGCCGATGCTCGCATTGCTGTTTTGATGGAAGCTGAAGCCTTAGCAACGGCTGTGCGTAGTGAAGGTGATGAACGCCTACAAGCCATACATGATGCCCTTTCCATTAGAACACATCGTAGAGCCACCCATCCAGAAGCCACCATCAACGAAAACGCTCAAGAAATCAACGAAGGACTTGCCCTGTTTACGGAAATTTTAGCTTTTGGATGTGCTATAAGCCTAGTTGACAATTACCTTGGCTGGGTGACCGCTGGTGCAGAATCCACAGGGTTAAGCTCTTACCCCTATTTTACAGGGGCGGCATATGCTGTTTTGCTAATGGAAGCAGGTGTAAATTGGCAAACAGGAATAACCTTTGAAACCGACCTTGCAGAATCATTAAAGGAAGCATTGAACGTGGAAATAACACCTTTTGACCAATTGGATTTAGAACGCTGGGGCTACTCAAAAATCGTACCTGCACAACGTGATTGGGTTCTGAGATACCAAAAAATGTTAGAGGGTGCAGAAACCTTTGTAGAACAACCACATCTACTGATTTTGGGTGATAATTTCATGGACGGAGCGACGATGGTTTCCCTTGAAATATTCAACATCCAAAACCAGAACACTGGATG
The DNA here is from genome assembly GCA_009780485.1 of Defluviitaleaceae bacterium. Classification (GTDB taxonomy): domain Bacteria; phylum Bacillota; class Clostridia; order Lachnospirales; family WRAX01; genus WRAX01. The sequence continues at coordinate 4,895 of WQZZ01000004.1, forward strand.
GTGGTACATGGTTCAATATGGCGAATTTACGCTAATTAGCTTAAACTGGCAACTAATTGTAAGCGACGGATTTACCAGCCCTAGTTGGTATCCAAGTGCTGGTGTTTTCGTAAGACATTACGAAAACACCGAGATAAGCGAAGATGGAAGTCGTGCGACCTCCCCTACATGGACATTGGAAATAACTAATCCAGCCTACGAAATCCAAATTACAGAGAGCGGAGAAATCTTAGCAATTCAAAGATAACATTAAAACGACCCACCAAATTGGTGGGTCGTTTTTGTTTGGTTAATCTACACCTTAATAATTAGAGGAAGCCCGCTCTATAATCTCATTGTAAGAATTGTTAATAAAATGTCTGTAATTAAAATCTTGGAAGAACATGGATATTGCATCGTATTTTACACGGTCATTGGGAGTGCCTGCAAGAGGTGACAGCAGGGACAGAGTATAGGGGGATGGAGCAAGAACAATTGCCATATCATGCCATGCCCCACCAAAATTTGCTGCCCATCCACTTTTGCTGGCAACGGGGTAATCAGAAATCACAAATGGATAACGGTTTGCAAGTAGGTTTTGCAAAAATTCGTCCGAATATCTCCCGTTTGATTGTATGTAATTAAAGCTCTCTCGCATTATAAGTCCTGCTTCGTTGGCACTTAAGTAGCTGTATGTTAAGTTTTGGACAAAATGGGCGTCGCCCCCGATGCTTTCAATAAATTCTCGGTAGCCAGCCAACCCATGATGTCTACGAAGGATGCGTGTTGCAATGTTATCGCTGGGGACAAGCATTAAATGCAACAACCGACGTTGTGTGAAGTATTGACCATATTCATAACGATGGCGGATGATGCCACTGCCCTGCCAATAATCCCCCTCAGTGAAGTGCATAATTGTGTTTAGGTTAGTTCTCCCCTCCTCCGCTTTCAAATAAATATAAAGAGCAAAGGGAGCTTTTGTGGCAGATGCACCAAAGAAAACCCTATCACCTTGATAAGAAAAGGTAAAGCCCGACTCCAAATTCTCAAAAAATACAGCAATTTCGCCATTAAACTGCTCCATGAAGGCATAAGCCTCCTCTTTGATGCACAGTTCTGGTTCGGGTTCAGGTGGTTTTGGTTCTGGCTCATGTTGGGGTTCTGGTATGTAATCGGGCTTGTGCGTATAGTAGTCATCCGCATTATAGTTGTATGTTTGAATGTGCAGGGTAAAATCCTCTAATTCTGCAAGCCCCAAAGCTCTGGGCGTGACAAAAAGGGCGACAAGCGTCACCCCTATAAATGCCACAGCAACAACCCAAATCCGCTTCATAAAACCACCTCTACCAGTATTATACATCAAGTAACAACTAGGCGCAACAGGAAATTTGGGTGGACACGACAGCATTTGCCATAATGTTACCTACACCATCCACTGCTTTAAGGCAGTTTACACGGCTTCTGCAAACCTCTACCACATACAGCCCAATGGCTGGCAGGCGGTATTTTATCTTAGCGATTTCTGAAATTTTCCACTCTTGTTCTGGGCTTTGCATAGCTTCTACCATAATTTCTACTCTATCCATTTTGCCACCTCCTTACATTATCCCTACATCATAATATGAACTATTGGAAATATTTGCTAACCCATGTTTGAAAAGCAGAAACAATGCCCATGCTTTTACCATAAACTGGAAATAAATATAGGAATGGGGGCATTTCATATGCAGGAAAACCAGCGCAGAGTAGTTATGTTACGTGGCACAAAAGACAAATGGTATGAGCAGGCGATTTTTATTTTACGAGATGGAGCAATGCAGGGAGAAATGGACTGCTTAAAGGAAGCAGAGCGGATTGTAAATGGGCATGGTATGCAAAATATTTTAGCAGACAAATACAAGCCTGCACCAGCACCCATTTACCTATCCACAAATACAAGCCCAGCACCAGCACAAGTATCACAGAGAAAAGGCGAACCTAAAACACCGCCTAAAAGAAATAAAAAATTCGATTCCTTTCTTAATATTTCGTTGATTGTAATAGGTATCGCCGTAATGGCATTGATTGCGTATCATTTTATGTAGAAATTTGTGATGCCTAAAAAACTTTTAGAAAAATGACAAAACTTTCTAAAAAAAGCTTGACTAATTATACCCAATTTGTTATAATATTCCTTGAAGAAAAAATGAGCTTTGGACTTGCAAAAGGAGGTGTCGTTATGTTATACTTCTTATACTATATTGCATTATTTTGCGATAAATATGATTGGCTTATCCAACCCTTAGGTGGTAAACTTTGCGGATAAGCTCTAGGAGTGATTGCTTATCAGTTACGAACAAAAAGAAAAGCTACTTGATGAGTTTTTTTCTATAGGTGCAAACAATAATGTTGACCATAACAAAACCATGAGGAAAAAGCTTTTAGATTACAAAAATACCCATGAAAAAGACCTTCAAATCGAGGATGCTTTACGCATACTTGACATTTGGGAGAAAGAATTAAACAGCAATGATTTTGAAGCAAGCTTTGAAATTGCTGCACCCATAATCAAGCGACTGCCGATTGATAGCAATGAACGCTGGGATTTTTATGACATTAGAATCTTAGCGTCCGTAATAGATTACGCTGGTACTTATGTTGATGTTTATAACTTTTCAAAAAAGCTTCTAAATGAACTTGAAAAGCATTCCCGTCAAGAGCGATACTTGCATATCAAGTTAGCCATTTATGGGAATGCTTCGTTTCGTTTATTAAGAGCCAAATACTTTGACTCTAATAACCTAGTACCATCTAGGGAGCTGGAAAAATGGTTTTCAGAATACATAGGAGAAACCCTGTTTTTATGCGAAAGATTAGACCTGCAAGATGTCAAAGCCATGTTTCAAATACGCAAGGGTTTGTTTTATCACGATGAAGAAATGGTTATCCGTGGCTTTTCCAAGTTAAAAGAACTGGAGTCATTTGAATTATATCGCATGACAAAAGATGAAGCTGACGAATATAAGTTCTTCCAAAACTTTGAAATGAGCAAAACCCAGATTAACAAAATCATCGGTGCAAGCATCCGCAAAAGACGCAAGGCTTTGGGGCTTACACAAGAAAAGCTGGGCAAAATGACACAAATACATTCAACTTACATTTCCAAAATGGAAGTTGGTGCAATGGGTGTCCCTGCTTTTGATTTATTTAAGATAAGTTGCGCCCTTGTGGTTAGTGCCGATTACTTTTTCCAAGAAATTAGCGGTGCGCCAGGGTCCGACAACAGGATAGTGCAACTTAAAGTCTTAGAAGAACACACAAAGAATTTCACCGATGCACAAATGGATTATTTATTAATGCTTACCAAAAGTATGCCAAATATTGTGTAGGGTATGATAACCCCTACCCTACACAACAAATAAGTCACGGGGCTTCTTCTGGTGTCTCTAAAGGCGTTTCGGGGATTAATTCCTGTGTTTGGTCTATACGTTCAATCACAGTCAAAAATACTTCAACTTCCAACTCTCTATGGTTTTGGGTGAAGTTTATTTGTTTATCAATAATATCAGGGTTGTCGCCCATTTCTTCCGTTATTCGCCTCGCTGCCAGCTCTTGTGCTAATTCTTGTGCAAATTCTGGGCTACGACTGCGAAGGTTTCGGGTTAATTCGTGGTAGGTTGTTGCTGTGGTTGATAATGGTAATGGAAAATCCTGCCCAATGCTGGTTTGGCGGTGATTTTCAATGACTTCGTAATAAATGAAATTATGAGTTGCGTGAGGTATATCAAAGCGTTGACTGCCTACAGTTATGCTGTATGCCCTCTGCGACCGCCCCGTGAAGCTCTTTTCGATATATGTAAGAGGAATGTTAAATTGCATGGTATAATAAACCCTTGCCCAAACCTCTGCCGATGCCTGAATGTATTGAGTAGCAAGCAGACCTTCCTCGGCAGTTTCGATATTCAATTGTCCACTGACAATTGTTTCCCCAGCGGCAACCACATCACCAGGGCGAAAAAGGGGCGTGCCAGCAGATGTCGCCATATGGACGATAACACCATCTTTTGTGGCAACGATGTCTTCGGCATCATATCTACGAACCAGCGGCGGGTGGTAAATTGTTTCTGTAAGACGTATTAACGCACGTGTACCTGTTATTGACAGCGAAACCCATGCAATGTCCTCAAATTCTAGCAATAGCAAGACCTCTATTTCACGGTAAGCCACGCCATGGCGAGGATTGCCCACGGAAAAACCTTGCTCCTCCAAAAAAGACAGTATTTCAGTGGCATTGATTCGGTTTGTTCCTTCAATGTCAATTCGCCAAATGAATGATGTTATCAATACCATTCCAACTATAAAAACTAACGCACCAACAGGCAATAAGGGGCGTTTTTTTATTTTTGACAAGAACACAGGGAATCCGTGAAAACTTTTAGGATTAACCCGTGTGCTGGTTTTTTCTGCTAGGTTTTGTGCCTTCCAAAAATCCTTGCGGGATATGGTTGCCAAAAATTTGCCGCCATCCCTTTGCAAATCCCATAAAATCATCCCTTTGGTTACTGCTTGACTAATAAACCTTTCCACGGAAAATCCCGCAATTTCTACCTTTACATATCCAGCAAAGAAGCTCCAGATTTTTAAGAACATCTACTTAACCTCCCAAGACACAGACGCTATTTTTCCCGCAATCATCACGGTTTCGGCGGTAATTTCCTTCAATATCAAATTTATACCAAAAATCTTTAAGCCTCCCAAAGGGGTGGACAGGCGTACACAACCCGCCGAATATTCTACCAGACCCTTATGGTTGGTAATGGTGATTTCTTCGTCCCCTGTCATGGTTATTATAGGCAAACCCAGCATCACGTCCTTGGGCAACTCCAAAGCGGTAGTCAGTTTACGTTTTATATTTATTTTAGCCATACAAGCCCCCAAGCGAAAGTGTCCACTTAATTTTATTCAAACTATTGCAATTTTACGATAGATAGTGTAAAATTTATCGGGGAGGTGAGTTTTGATGAAAATTGCGGTGATACACGGCCCTAACCTTAATATGACAGGGATTAGGCAGGTGGATATTTATGGAACGACCACATTTTCAGACATTACCGCCCAAATTGATGGGTTGGCAGAAACCCTACAAATAGCCCTAACCCAATTCCAAAGCAACCATGAGGGTAAAATTATCGACTACTTGCAAGCCTGCCACCGTGACGGTGTGGATGGGATTGTTATAAACCCTGGGGCTTTTACCCACTATAGTCATGCCATCGGGGACGCAGTTGCTTCTATGGAAATTCCTGTGGTAGAGGTGCATTTGTCAAATATCCACGCAAGAGAAGAATTTCGCCAAAAATCTGTTATTGCCCCCTACTGCATAGGTCAAATTTCGGGTTTTGGGGCGGAAAGTTACATTATGGCTATACATTATTTAGTTAATCATAGGAGGAAGTAAGAATGGTTTCAGCAGGTGATTTTAAGAACGGTTTGACCGTAGAATATGAAGGTGCAATTTACAAAATTGTAGAGTTTCAGCACGTTAAGCCTGGTAAGGGTGCAGCATTCGTACGCTCTAAGTTAAAAAATATTATCACGGGTGCTGTGGTGGAAAAAACTTTCCGCCCTCAAGAAAAAATGCCAAGGGCGCAAATTGACACGGTTGATATGCAATACTTGTATCAAGATGGCACTATATACCATTTTATGAACATGGAGAGTTACGAGCAAATCGGCATTAATGCAGACACGGTGGATGACTCTCTTAAATTTGTTCGTGAAAATGATATGGTTAAGGTTTTGTCTCACAACGGCAATGTTTTCGCCATTGAACCTGAAATTATAGCAAAACTGGCAGTAACTGAAACCGAGCCTGGTTTTGCGGGCAACACGGCATCTGGTGCAACCAAGCCAGCCACCCTAGAAACTGGTGCAACCGTTAATGTGCCACTGTTCATTAATGTCGGTGATGTTTTGGAAGTCGACACCCGCACTGGTGAATATAGAGGGCGTGCGTAATGTCTGCCTTGCGTGAAAAATACGCACGTGTGGTGGCTTTACCTAAATACGAAGAACTTCTAGCGAATACCAGAACAGCCCTATCACATATCGACGACGATATTGCCAAACTTTTACGGCAATATCAGCGGGAAAAGCGTGATGTGGAACGGATTGAACGCGACGGTCTATCGGCTTTCTTGCTACGCCTTGTCGGACGTTACGAGGACAAACTAGAAAAAGAACAACAACAGGAAATAGATGCCAAACTTGCTTACGACAAAGCGAAAATCCATAGACAACACCTCATAGAAGAAGAACTTACATTGCACCAAAAAGTTGTGCAGTTAAAGGATGAGGAGAAAGCCTTATCGTCAGAATTTGATGCAAGACGCAAGAAGTTGGCTGGGCGTGCCACGGAGCATTGCGACATCATAAACAAGATGACGGATATAGAAGAAGCCCAGCGAACAATTAAGCAAATAGGTGTTACTGTCGAAGATGTTATCGGCTCACTAAACTCCGCTAAGGGGTGGGCAACTTTTGATATGTTTACCCGTGGCGGTATTTTGACGCATATTTCAAAATATTCTCATCTGGACGAGGCGGAGGCTGTTTTTTATACCCTTTCTTCCCAAATGAAACGCCTAACAGCACAGCTAAAGGGGATGCACTATGTAAGTATGCCCGAATTTAACGGTATTTCCAAAACCGAAAGGGCAATTGATTTTTGGTTTGACAATATATTTACTAACATATCTGTTCGTGAACAAATCGTCGATAATTTGACAGCGGTTAGAGGTTTGGCAAATAATTTACATCAAGTCAACATAGTTTTGGGGCAAAAATTTGCCCAATTGGAAAAGCAAGAGGAAGAACTTTTGCTATCCATGGATTGCTTGTAAGGAGGAAATTATGATAAAAGGTGAAAAAGTCACACTTAGGAAAGCCAGTGTTGAAGATTTGAAAGTCTGCTACTACTGGGAATATGAAGAAGAAAAGCAAGAAGCCGCCAAATGGAATAGTCCCTTTGCCCCTCCCGACAAAACCAGCCAAGCTGAGTTTATTGAGGAATGGGATGGTTATGAGGTATTTCCTGAGGTATCTGGTATATTGATTGTCGAAGCTGACGGCGAAATAATAGGTGAAGTGGATGCAGACTGGATTTGCAAACACAACAATTGGCTTGAAGTGGGCGTCGTTATTTATAATCCTGATTATTGGGGTGGCGGTTATGGGTCTGAAGCGTTTCGGCTTTATATCGACTATCTATTCACAAACACAGAGCTTCATCGCTTGGGCATAACCACATGGTCTGGTAATACTCGCATGATTAAAACCGCCGAAAGAATCGGTATGAAAGAAGAAGCTCGAATTAGACAAGCAAGAACAGTTAATGGAAAGTATTATGACGTTGTCCAAATGGGTATTTTAAGAAACGAATGGGAAGCAATCTAAACACCATAAATTACACAAAAGCCGTGATAACGGAATTAAGGAGAATTAGGTAAATGACATTACAAGATTTATTTTTAGAAAAGTTTGGCATAAAGCCAGAAGTTTTGGATTTTTGTAATAAAGTGGAGCAAGAAGCGTCAGCCCGATTTCGTGAAGTAGAAGAAATTGGTGAGTTTAACCAAGCCAAGGTGCTTGCTGCCTGTATCAAGCATGGTCTAAGTGAGGCTCATTTTGCAGGCACAACTGGTTATGGCGATGGTGACATCGGGCGTGAAACCCTTGATGCAATTTATGCCGAAGCCTTTGGTGCGGATTATGCCATGGTGCGTATGCAGATGATTTCTGGCACGCACGCTCTGTCAACGGCGTTTTTTGGTAGCCTTCGTCATGGTGATGAGCTAATTTATGCTACGGGTCAGCCTTATGATACATTACACCGTGTTATTGGCATAACACCAACCCAAGGTTCGCTAATTGACCATGGTGTAAAATACACCCAAATTGCTCTGTTGCCAGATGGGCAAGTAGACCACCAAAAACTGGCTGACAGCATAACAAAACAAACGAAAGTTGTGGCGATTCAGCGTTCTAAGGGTTATAGTTTCCAGACTGGTTTTCCTGTGGCTGAAATTAAAAAGATGGTGGAAACCGTTCGTAGCGTACGCAAAGACGTACTTATCATGGTTGACAACTGCTATGGCGAATTTGTAGAAAAACTTGAACCAACCGAAGTTGGCGTTGACGCCATTGTTGGTTCTCTAATTAAAAACCCAGGCGGTGGCATCGCCAACACGGGTGGCTACATAGTGGGTGGACAAACTTTTGTGGAAAATGCCGCACGCAAGCTGTTTTCTCCCGCAATGGGTCTGCAACTTGGTGCGACTTTAGGGGAAACCAAGCCTATGGCAATGGGCTTTTTCATGGCACCAAATATGGTTATGGGTAGCGTAAAATCTGCAATTTTTATGGACGAGGTTTTTGGTCGTCTTGGATTCAAAACTTCCCCACCAAAAACCGTAACACGCACGGACACGCCACAAGTTATCCGTCTTGGCTCTGCTGAGCGTATGACGGCATTCTCACGTGGCATCCAAAAGGCCGCTCCTGTGGACAGTATGTATGCCCCAGAAGCGGTCTATATGCCAGGTTATGCTGACCCAATCATCTCTGCAGCTGGTAGTTTTATCCAAGGAAGCACCAGTGAGCTGTCTTGTGATGGTCCAATCCGTCCACCATATGACTTGTATATACAGGGTGGCTTGACTTGGCATCATGGTAAAATTGGTTGCATGATGGCACTTAATGAAATGTATATTGACGGGTTGGTGGAGATTCCAAAATAAGGAGGGTTCACAATGTTTTTTAAGAAAAACAAAAAGACGTTGGGTCGTGTTGTTTGTCCAATTCCAATAATTTTACAGATAATACAAGATGCTATTGACACCAACGAAGGCTCTGCAGAATTTGATATACGTCTTAATGGCAAAGATTATGCCGTGGGTTTTACCAGCGATTTCAATCGCACACGTGGCTTTTTTGACCCAGAATTTTATTTTGACGACCAAAAATTTACCACTTTTGAAGATTTTAAGGCACAAGCCCTTTTGGATGGGCAACTTTTTGCTCAAATGACCGATAGTGTTGAGGTTTTTGATGTGGATAGAGGTCAAAAGCTGGTAAAGTTTCCTTGGTATACCAAATTCGATGCCTATGTTGTCGAATAGTCCTGTGAAATCAATATGAAACCATCCCTCTAAGTTTGTTAATGCTTGATACAAACCCCTTCATTGCGAGCAAAGCGAAGCAATCTCCGGAAGATACAAATAGTGAGATTGCTTCGTCACTGCGTTCCTCGCAATGACGGGGTTTATGTACTTTCTAACCGTCCTTTTGGGAAGTTTTAATTTTTACTTGACAAGACCTTATTTACCATGTTACAATCTCTGAAGTACCTAATACTTGCTGGCTAAATCTTGTCGGCTGGCGTGAGGACTATAATGTTAGCGGTAACATTTCTTCGCTAGGTACAACAATGACAAGCACCCAAAACTTTTTGCACTATGTGCAAGTTATCTAAAAGGAGTGTTTTGTTATGGAATACAAAGTAAGAGATTTAGCAATTTATTATGAGGAGCATGGGCAGGGCAAGCCCGTCCTATGCTTACACGGCTTCACCGAAGACCACCGCTCTATGAAAGGCTGTCTTGAGCCAGTTTTTGCAGGTGTTAACGGTTATCGTAGGATTTATCTGGATATGCCTGGCATGGGCAAAACCCCAGCGGCTGACTGGATTAAAAACGCTGATGATATGCTTGATGTGCTAAAGCAATTTATCCAAGGTGTTATTGGTGATGAAGGCTTTTTGCTGGTTGGCACATCTTACGGTGGTTATATGTCCCTTGGACTTGCCGTGGACGGCAAAACCAATATCGACGGCATTTTCATGTATGGTCCTTGCGTGGTTTCGGATAGTGATGAACGCAAACTTCCAGACGTTGAAGATGATGACTTGTTTGTGGAAGATGGCTTGGAAGATGAGTTTGAGGACGATGAGGATTTTGAGGATTTCCTAAACGAAGCGGTTCAAGCTACGAGAGAGGTTTGGGAGCGTTATAAAGCCGAAATCCTGCCCGCTTACAAAATCGCAAATTCCGAATTTTGCAAAAATTATCGCAAAAACGGATATGCACTGTCAACGGAGGCAAAGTTTGGTGATTTGGAACTAAACAAACCTGTAACTGTAATGGCTGGTAAACAAGATGAAGGTGTTGGTTACGAGGATGCTTGGGATAAGTTGAACCACTTGCCTAAACTGACTTATGTTGCACTTAACGGAACGGGTCATTTTATGCACTTAGAGAACCCCGCCGCCTTTAACTTCCATCTACAAGATTGGTTGACAAAAATCAAGTAAAGCTAAATACAAAATAACCGCCCTCTGCATGAGAAGGCGGTTATTTTCTTATTTTAGAATTTACTCATCTTCTGTAGGGCTTTCCCATACTTGTTCTTCACGCTCATGGTAGTCGCCTAGTTGGTTTTCTTGCAAACGTGCAGACTCTCTATACATATCAGCCACAGCCATATTGATTGCCACATTTGTTCTGCCGATGGCTTTGTTAAGGCGGCTGGCATGATGATTTCTAAAATCGTCAACGCCACGCCCGAAGTGCTGGCTGATAAAAACGCCTTGGCCCGCCTCCAGAACATCCGCATAGGCAACAATGCCAATTTTGATTGTGTTGCTATTGGGGCTATCCATTGCCCGCTCCAGATGACCAAGTTCACTTACCAGTGATGCTCTGGTTTGCCGTAAGACCGATAAATTATCCATTCCGACAGCGATGCGTGTCAAGCCATCTATTTGTACACGATTGCGGGCTTCTTCGGCTTCTTCACGGGTTTCATAAGTTTCGTCATCCTCGTTACGCCTATTTTCTGGTGCGGTAGCTTCCTCAATCAAAACTTGGTTACGCATGGCTTCCAACTCCGCCCTAGCGGTTTCCCTGTCAGTGCGGGCTTGGTGGATTTGTTTAATCCTGTGGGTCAAGAGGTCAATCTCTGCTGTTCGCATTTGCAGTGTAAGCTCTCTATCGCCCGAAACCTCTGCCATACGGTCTTTTATCACCGCAATGCGTTCATCTTCCTTTTGGCGTAATTCCAGCTCCCTTTGTTGCTCCCGATGGCGAGCTTGGATGATGTTTTCACGTTGAGAATTACGACCTCCTCTGCTTTGGGTGCCGCTAAGGCTCCTCATCGCCCCGCCATCAACAATTCCGCTTAAATTCACATTCACACAAAACACCTCCTTGTGTCTACTCGTGTTTATGTCTACTTCGGCAACTTAGTATAAAGCTTTACCTATCCGCCATTCTTTGGTAACTGGCAAAACGGCGGGCAGCGTCTTTTGCCGCTTGGTCAAACAAATCTTCTGCCACATCTGGGAAGGCGATTTTAAGTGAAGTGTAGCGACCCTCACTGTTAATATATTCTTTGAAATCGGTTGTTGGAGGTTTGCTGTCCAATTGGAATGGGTTTTTGCCCTCGTCTTCCAATGATGGGTTAAAACGATATAAATGCCAATAACCCGCTTCCACGGCACGCTTCATTTGGTTTTGTGTGTTTTGCATATCAATACCCTGTGCAATACACGGAGCATAAGCGATTACAAGTGATGGACCATCATGTGCCTCTGCCTCTGTAATTGCTTTTAACAGCTGGTTTCTGTCAGCACCCATTGCAACTTGGGCGACGTAAACATATCCATAATTCATTGCCATCATGCCTAAGTCCTTTTTGCGGATACGCTTACCAGCAGCCGCAAATTTAGCTATTGCTGCCGTCGGGGTAGATTTGGATGATTGACCGCCTGTGTTTGAATAAACCTCTGTATCAAAGACCAACACGTTGATGTTTTCGCCACTGGCAAGCACATGGTCAAGACCGCCGTAACCAATGTCGTAAGCCCAGCCATCGCCACCAAAAATCCACATAGACTTTTTAACCAAAATGTCGTCGTTGTCACGTATATGTTTTACAAGTGCGTCAAAGTCTGCATTTACAGCACCAGTGCCAGCCACAGCTTTGCGTATAGCTTCCGAAGCCACCTTAGACTTCTCGCTGTCGTCCTTGTCGGCAAGCCAGATTTTTGCAGCAGCTTTCAGGTCGGCACTTGCGTCAGAACACTCAGCCACCTCCGCCAAAACATCTGCCATTTTTTCACGGCGAACAGTAACAGCAAGGTGCATACCCATACCAAATTCTGCATTATCTTCAAACAAAGAATTTGCCCAAGCTGGACCATGACCCTTATGGTTGGTGGTGTATGGGGTTGATGGAGCAGACGCACCCCAAATCGAAGAGCAACCCGTTGCATTTGCAATATACATTCTGTCACCAAAAAGCTGAGTTACAAGCTTGGCATATGGCGTTTCACCACAACCAGCACAAGCACCAGAAAACTCTAAAAGCGGGGTATTAAATTGGCTTCCACGTATGGTAGTTGGGTCGAATGGATTGTCTTTGTGAGACAGACCCATCGCTGCATACCAGAGGGGCATATCTTTTTCGCAATCCTCGGCAGGTACCATTTCTAGGGCTTTTTTGCCACCTTTGCCTGGACAAACCTTTTGGCAACCAGTGCAACCAGTGCAATCTAAAGTGGAAATCCCTATGTGCAAAGCCATGCCGTTTGTACCAGATACCCCATCAAGAGCATGGAAGCCCTCAGGCATTTTCGATTTTTCCTCGTCAGTTAACAGGAACGGACGAATTACCGCATGGGGGCAAACATATGCACAGAAGTTACAAGCGATGCAGTTTTCTGGAATCCATTTTGGCACAAATGAGGCAATACCACGCTTTTCATAAGCGGAAGTACCTTGAGGGAAAGTGCCGTCCTCACGCCCTTTGAAGGTGGAAACTGGTAAATTGTCACCCTTGTTAGTAACAATCGGCATCACAACATCACCGATAAAACCACTACAAACCTTGTCATTAAATTTAATGAAATCTGGCGTATCTTTTGGTGCATCAGTTAGATTTTTCCAATCAGTTGGAACTTCCACTTTTATAAAGCTAGTCAAACCAGCGTCAACGGCTGAATTATTCATGTCGATAACCTTTTGACCACGCTTTTTGTAGGTGTCAGCGTTGGCTTGCTTGATATAGGCAACCGCTTCATCAATCGGTATGATATTGGACAACTTGAAGAAAGCAGCCTGCAAAACCGTATTGATGCGGTGTCCAAGCCCAATGCCACGGGCGATTTTGCCCGCATCTATAATATAGAAGTTAATATTTTTCTCTGCCAAAGCACGTTTTATGTTATTGGGCAGATGTTTTGCGACTTCATCGGCAGACCAGCTACAATTCAGCAGGAAAGTTCCGCCCTCTTTCAAATCAGATGTCATATCAAAACTGTTGATGTAAGACTCCACATGACAACCAACAAAATCCGCAGTTTTAACAAGATAAGGCGAGCGAATTGGAACTTTACCAAAACGCAAATGGCTGGTTGTCAAACCACTTGTCTTTTTACTATCGAATGTGCTGTAGGACTGTGCGTACATATCCGTATGATTACCAATGATTTTGATAGAATTCTCTGCCGCACCAACAGTACCATCACCGCCGATGCCCCAGAATTTGCAACTGGTTGTGCCTTCGGGGGTAACATCAATTTCCGCACCAACGGTTAGGGAAAGGTTGGTTACATCGTCGTTAATGCCCACGGTGAAAGGAGTTTTTGCCGTACCACCAAGATTTTCGTATACAGACAAAATTTGGGCAGGGGTTACATCTTTAGAGCCAAGACCATAACGACCATTGATAATTGTGTATTTATCAGCCTTGCCAGCTTGATGAACGGCAGTGCAAATGTCTTGGAAAAGCGGCTCGCCCAATGCTCCTGGCTCTTTACAACGGTCAAGCACCGCAATTTTAGTAACAGAAGCAGGAATGACTTTCATTAAATGAGCAACAGAAAATGGGCGGAACAGGTGAACAATCACCAAACCAACTTTTTCGCCCCTCGCATTCATATAATCCACAGTTTCTTTGATTGTGTCAGTGGCAGAACCCATGGCAACAATAATCCTATCAGCGTCCGCCGCACCGTAATAGTTGAAAAGCCCATAATCCTTGCCAGTCAACTTATTAATTTCGCCCATATATTCTTCGACAATGGCTGGCACAGCATTGTAAAATTCGTTGGACGCTTCCTTGGCTTGGAAGAAAATATCAGGATTTTGTGCCGTACCACGGGTTACGGGATGCTCTGGGTTTAACGCCCTTGCACGAAACTCTTTTATGGCTTCATGGTCGGTAATTTTGTGCAAATCATCATAATCCAGCACTTCAATTTTCTGAATTTCATGGGAAGTGCGGAAGCCGTCAAAAAAGTGAACAAAAGGTACACGAGCCTTTAATGTAGCAAGATGCGCCACCGCACCAATGTCCATGGCTTCTTGCACATTGCTAGATGCAAGCAAGGCAAAACCAGTTTGACGAACAGACATAATATCAGAATGGTCACCAAAAATGCTAAGAGCATGACCCGCCAAGGCACGGGCAGACACGTGGATAACCGCAGGCAACAACTGCCCCGCCATTTTGTACATATTTGGTATCATCAGTAATAGCCCTTGGGATGCTGTATAAGTGGTGGTCAACGCCCCCGCTTGAAGCGAGCCGTGCATAACCCCTGCCGCACCGCCTTCCGACTGCATTTCAACCACCTTAACAGGTTGACCAAACATATTGGTCTTCCCCTTAGCAGACCATTGGTCGGCAACCTCCGCCATATTTGACGATGGGGTGATGGGGTAAATCCCAGCAACTTCGGAAAAAGCATAAGAAACATAGGAAGCAGCGGTGTTGCCATCCATTGTTTGCATGTTTTTTGGTTTCTTGGACATGAAAATTCTCCTTCTATAATTTGTTTTATTTTTATCAATAAAAAAGCATACAGGGACATTATAACAGAAAATCTGTGAATACACAAGCATCCACAAAGGATATTTTTTGTTTTTTTGCAAATAATAGCTTCAAAGATTTTTAAGGAGGACGACATTATGGATGATAAAGAAAAGATTGCTCAGTGCAACAGGGAAGCTGTAAACAAGTTCCGTTACGAGGCCGCAGCAGAAATAACCCCTTCCCTATTTTCGGGATACCCTATAGGTTCGGCTGGGGGCTTTGGTACTATGAGTGCCTTTTCCAGCGGATACCTAGTACGTCGGATGATTGAAGCACAGGAAAAGCAGATGGGTAACCAAGGCAAATAGTTAAAGGGCGACAAGTGGTCGCCCTTTAACTATTACAAAAATTACTTCGCCATATGTTGAATTAGGTCAAGCACCTTGCAGGAATATCCCCACTCGTTATCATACCAGCTAACAAGCTTTACAAAAGTGTCATTTAGCATAATGCCCGCTTTTGCATCAAAAATACTGGTGGCAGATTCGCCGATAAAGTCGCTGGATACCACATCATCTTCAGTATAAGCTAGAATACCCTTCAGTTCACCTTCTGCAGCTGATTTAATTGTGGCTTTGATTTCGTCATATGTGGTGGGTTTTTCTAGTTTTACAGTTAAATCCACTACAGACACATTAAGGGTCGGCACACGGAAAGCCATGCCAGTCAATTTGCCATCAAGGGATGGGATAACCTTACCAACAGCCTTTGCCGCCCCTGTAGAACTAGGAATAATATTACCAGATGCTGCACGTCCGCCTCGCCAGTCCTTGGCAGATGGTGCATCAACCACTTGCTGGGTGTTGGTTGCAGCGTGTACGGTTGTCATCAAACCTTCTGAAATGCCGTATTTATCGTGTATAACCTTAGCAAGTGGTGCAAGGCAGTTGGTGGTGCAAGATGCGTTGGACACAATGTCCGCACCATTATACTCCGTGTGGTTTACACCCATAACATACATAGGGGCATCGGCAGAAGGTGCAGAAATTACCACTTTCTTAGCCCCACCCTTTAAGTGGGCAGATGCGGTTTCGATTGTGGTAAACACGCCTGTGGACTCCACAATATACTCCGCCCCAGCATTACCCCATGGGATGTCGGCTGGGTTTCTCTCGGTAAAGTGGCTAATAGTCTTGCCATTTACCATAAATTTGCCATCAGACACACATACATCACCCTTAAAACGACCGTGAACTGTGTCATACTTTAGCATATAGACCATATAATCTAGGTCAATAAAAGGGTCGTTGATTGCAGCAACCTCAATGCCACGCTCCACCGCCGCACGAAACACAAGGCGACCAATACGCCCAAAACCATTGATGCCAATTTTCATAAAATTTCCTCCTCTATATGAACATTAAATTTTGGATAGCCAATCTTTGAAATGAAAGTTAAATGCAGATGGGTTTTCAATTTGCGGGCTGTGTCCAGCCCTGTCCAATGCCACATAAGTTAGTCGTGGCAGGTGCTGTAGCGTATCCCATGGGTCTTGGTAACCCGTTGTGGTGTCCTGCCTGCCACAAAGAACGGTGACAGGTTTTGTAAATTGTAAGTCTTTCAATTTTTCACCAAATGATAGTGCGTAGCCATTTTTTAAGTAATTATCAAGAAAAGTTCTGTCGGCAACTTCGAGAGCAGGGAAAATTTCTTGGTTAAACCTGTTCCAAGTTTCCGTTGTTACCACGATGCCATGATTAACAAAGCCCTCAAAGTAGGTATTTGGCGGGTCGGGATGCTGTAAATCTTTGCACACAAAGCGGTCGGCATCAGTTACAACGGGCAATTTGCGTTGGTCACGTTTATCTACGGCGACTGGCACAAGCAGAAAAATTCCGTCAATATTCATATCCCCCGCAAAAGCCATCCCCAAAGACAAATAACCACCATAAGAACAACCCACCAACAGAAAACTTTCATCCCCAATCACTTTGGACACAAACCTTTTTAGCAAATCCACCATATCATCAGCATTTTCAATCCAATCCGCCGCTGGGGTTCTGCCCGTACCAGGCATATCAAGGTAAATCCTACGATAGCCGTCAGTATTTTGCAAGATAGGCTCAACACACCCTTTCATAGACCTATGGTCTATAGAAAAGCCATGCAAACACAAAATCGGCTTGCCTTCGCCGTGTTCTTCATAATATATAGGCAGATTATCAATTAAGCATTCCATACAAACACCCCTCTTTGCAATAATATCTATTGTACTTCCAAACTAAATAAGGTTTCGGTTGCGGTGCAGTAAACAGCACGAACTAAGCCATCTATTGTAAAAAAGTTGAATTGCATAATAAGCACTACATCAATGTCGGCAAGCTGCCGAATTGAAAAACCTGCATTGTGACCATGCCATCCACCACCAAGCACTTTATATATATCGCCATCTTCTGACAACATTACAGCTTGTTGCCACACGGAATCATCAGCCTGCATGGGTTGCGGAACTATTGTTGCAAAAAGCATATCGTTTATATTGAACAACCTAGAAGCATATAAACCACTGTGCAACAAAGTATTTTGTGTACCGTCAATATTTATTCGGTATAAATCATTCCCAAACCAACCCCAACCTTCTCCGCTCCAAAGATAGTATACCCAGTCACCGATGGTAGCAAAACTGTTAAAATCGACACTATGAAACATAGTTTCCAATCCCAAAATAAATTCTTCTGCAAGGTTCTCTGGTTCGGTGCGAAGTGTGTAGAAAGGTGCGTTAGTGATTTGACTACGCTCTATCTGTTGTGCGTTAAGGTCGGAATCAATCAAGATGAAGTCAGAATTCGCATCGGTTCCACCCCAACCACTATTGATAAATACAGCATTGCCATCACCCTCTATGTGCCACCAACCCGTGCTGACACTGTCAAAATTTTTGCTTTCAAACCGTGTAAACACATTACGCTCACCAGAATCAAGTCGCAAGTATTCCAACCAAACCAACCCTTCTTCAAAATCCGTGTGCGTAAACAAAATTGAGCCACTTGCAGAGTGAAAGAACGGAACACCGCAATATACACCTGAATTTATCAACTCTATTTCCTGTGTAGAAAGGGAAAAGCGATATATATTGTAATTTCTTACACGCCAATCAAAGTCCTCCCTTACACTTATAAACAAGTCTTCTTCATTAAATCCCACAATTTGGATTAGACCTTCACTCGGCAAATCAATGCGACTTCCCCCAGTTATATAATCAAGAGGTAGGCGATATAATGCAAACTCGGCATCGGGTCTGAAGTTGCCTTCAAATGTGAAGAAAAAGTAATCCGTGGTTTTTGCCCATGTAGAAGTAAATCGTGGTTGTGTGTCAAATACCACCTTAATCTCATCTTTGTCAACAACTCCATCCGCTTTCGCTTCATATTTTGGCTGGTTGGCATATTCGTGGTTATCAGATGCGTCCTCATCCTTCGTCACCAAATCGTATTGTTGATTGTTAGATGCTTCTGACGAGCAACCCATAAATGACAGCAGTAAAACACACAAGAAAAATGCTGGAATTAAAATCCTTTTCATAAGGCATCCCCCTAATATGCACGCCCCCATACAACCATTTTATCGGCAGGTCTTCCACATGACAGGCAGGTTTTGCCAACCTTTTCCTGCTCAAAAGGAATTAAGCGACTGGTGGCGGTTGCCTGTTCTTTAACATCATTTTCGCAAGCCAAATCGCCACACCACATGGCTTTGATGAAGCCTGGCTTGGCATCCAGTGACGACTTCAATTCATCAACGGTGCTAACGATACTTGTGCGGTTTTCACGGTTTTCGAGGGCTGATTGGTACAGGGCTTTTTGTAATCCTTCAAGGGCATTTGCAACCTCTTGCTCCAAATTATCCAGCTTGATTATGGTTTTTTCACGATTGTCACGGCGAACCAAGACAGCTTGACCTGCCTCAATGTCCTTTGGTCCAATTTCAAGACGTAGCGGAACGCCTTTCATTTCATATTCAGCGTATTTCCAGCCTGGACTGCGGTCGCTGTCATCAAGTTTCACACGGAAGTCGGCAGAAAGGCAGTTTTTAAGCTCGTTCGCCTTGTCCAAGACCCCTTCTTTCTGCATAGCAACAGGAATAATAACCACTTGTATTGGTGCAATCCTTGGCGGTATAATCAATCCATTGTCATCACCGTGTGTCATTATCAACCCGCCAATCATACGGGTAGACACACCCCAGCTACTCTGGTGTACGTGTTCCAATTTGTTCTCCTTGTTAGTGTACTGAATACCAAAAGCCTTAGCAAAACCATCGCCAAAATTGTGGGTTGTACCCGCCTGCAAGGCTTGCCCATCGTGCATTAGGCTTTCCACGGTAAAAGTTTCTAAAGCCCCTGCAAACTTCTCTTTATCAGTCTTACGACCTTTAATCACAGGCATAGCCAAAAAATCCTCAAAAATACTAGCGTAAATTTCCAAAATATCAAGGGCTTCTTGCTGTGCTTCTTCTGCGGTGGCATGGCAGGTATGTCCTTCTTGCCACAAAAATTCCGTGGTACGCAAAAACGGGCGGGTGGTTTTTTCCCAACGCACAACATTGCACCACTGGTTAAACTTTTTAGGCAAATCCCTGTGACTTTGGATTGCATTGGCGAAATATTCGCAAAAAAGCACCTCGGAGGTTGGACGCACACAAAGGCGTTCTGTCAGTTCACTTTGACCGCCGTGTGTAACCCAAGCCACCTCTGGGGCAAACCCTTCCACGTGGTCTTTTTCCTTTTGCAACAAACTTTCAGGGATGAACATAGGAAAATAAACATTCTCATGCCCTGTCACCTTTAGCATCTTATCAAGTTCGTTTTTAATCTGTTCCCAAATGGCGTAACCATAGGGCAAAATCATCATACAACCCTTTACAGGGCTATATTCAATCAGCCCCGCCTTTTTCACCACATCAGTATACCACTGGGCAAAATCCACATCTCTATTGGTAATTGCTTCTACTTGCTTATCTTTTGACATAATTTTCTCCTTGACTTTTTGTTTTCATTATACCACGGCTATTAAGAATATTCAATAGAATAATTCCTATCCTCGAAAAGTTGTTTCCATTATATCGCAGTCATTGATATTCTGCAAGGTGGGACAATAAACAAAAATAGCGGGGTTATTAAATATGAAAAAAATAGCAACAGGATTGTTTGGTGGGATTTTGAACGGACTTTTAGGCTCTGGTGGCGGTGTGGTGGTTGTTTTGGCTTTGCGGAAGTTTTTCGGGCTGGACACCCACAAATCTCATGCCACAGCGGTGTCTTTGATGTTGCCTATGACGGTGGTGTCCGCCATCATATACATTGGAATGTACGAATTGGACTGGAGAATGGCTTTATGGGTCACACTGGGCGGGGTTGGTGGCGGTATTTTGGGGGCGAAAGTATTAAAAAGGATTTCGGCGGGCTGGTTACACAAAATTTTCGGTGCTGTAATGGTTTTTGCGGCGGTCAGGATGGTGTTTAGATAATGGACTGGCTTTGGCTTATTTTGTTGGGTGTGATGGCAGGAACTTTGGGTGGCATGGGCATTGGTGGCGGGGCAATCCTAATACCAGCCCTTACCATGGTTTTTGGTGCAAGCCAACACGCCGCTCAAAACATAAATTTGTTATACTTTATACCAACAGCGGCTTTTGCTGTGTTTATCCACGCCAAGGGTGGTCGGATTGAAACCAAGGTGTTGCCACCCCTGATAGTCGGCGGAATTGTTGGTGCTGTGGCAGGCTCATTAATAGCTTTGCGATTGGAAGCGAATGTACTCAAATACATTTTTGCAGGCTTTTTATTTATCATGGGAATTGTAGAGTTCTTCAAAAAGTCTGAAAAAAGTGCTTGACATTGACCCAACGTAAACTTGTATAATGGACTTAAAAAACACAGGGGATGATAACCAATGATTAAAGAGTATGACGCAGTTTTGCCGATGCTAGGAGATAGCCTATCAGCATGGGAAGAATTTTTGAAGTTTATCAACAAAAACTATGAGATGGATGAGGTATGGAGAGCAGGCGAACCAAACAAAAGCATTTACAACGAGTTAAAATTTCGGCGGGGCGGAAAAACCCTTGTCAGTTTATACATACGTGAGGGTCATTTTATTTCTGTTATTATTTTGGGCAAGGCAGAGCGGGAGAAGTTTGAACAACAAAAAGACAACTTCTCGCCCAAGGTTTATCAAATATACGAAGAAACCAAAACCTACCACGATGGAAAATGGCTTGGTTTCGAAGTCAACGACAACGAATTTGTAAAAGATATGTGCAATTTGCTACTTATCAAACGCAAGCCCAACCGCAAATCTTAGAGTCACCAGTTATATATGAATACAGTTTCTGGATTTGGTACAAAATAGTGCCAAGAAGGAGCTGATTTTATGCGTAATAGAATGCCTGACTTTTTTAATTATACTGCGGGGGCAGTACTGTTGGTGCTGGCGGCGGTTTTGATTGTGGGCAGCGGTGTCAACCCAGGCAATTTAGCCAACCGTGTCCACCACGAAACCTTTGACCGTTCTTATAGAAATTTTTACCAATCAGATATACGTTTACACAGAAATCCGTTAAGACAAACAGCGGTGTATTTGCCAATGTATTCAGTTACAGAAGAATCGGATTTGCAACGCTTCTTAACGAGTTTTGAAATGGAACATGCTGAAATTTTTGAGTACGAGGATTATTTCCTTGCAAAGTGCGGTCATCGGTTGTTGCGTGCATTTCGCTTTTTAGATTTAATTGAATACGAAGGAGTATCCAATCCCATTGGTGGCGAAATTTATGAACGCAAAGCCCGCAGTATTGCAGAGGATTTTGCACGCCAGCGTTTGTTTCTTCAGCTTCCATTTGATGTAGAAACAAAGCAACATGAAGGCGGCTTTACAGTAACTTTTATAGAAAATTTAGGCAAAATACCCAATCGTGCTTTCCCTACTGTTGTAGAGGTAGACAATTATGGAAATATCACCCATGTTAGTCATTTTTATTTTGAATATGAAGAACTAGGAAGGGGTGACTTAATAACCCCTCACGCCGCCATGACCCTTCTACCTCAAAACCATGAAGGTAAGATACGCATAAAAAAATACGAGCTGGCATTTGTCTTTGCCGATAGTATTCTCCAACCAGTATACATTTTTAACGGCACTTATCCAGACGGAAGCCCTTTTCAAGCCCAAGTATCAGCAGTCCATTTTAATTAAAATATAATTTGATTTTTGCCGTTTCGCTTACCTTCGTACAAATTTTTGTCGCAGGTTTGCAGGGCGGCTTTTATATTTCCGTCTAAAAGCAATGCACCGCCACCTGTAATTGTAACACTTATAAGCTGGGTATCTATGTCTATACAAGTTTCTTCAATAGACCTACGGATTTTTTCCATGGTACGAAAGCCCGTTTCTTGGTCGCAACCAGGCAGACCCACCAAAAATTCTTCCCCACCCCATCGGCAAACCAAATCCCCGTGGCGGGTTATAAGACGTAAAACATCAGCAATCGCTGCCAAAACCTTGTCCCCTGCATCATGCCCAAAAGTATCATTAATGTTTTTGAAATTGTCAATATCAAAAAGTGCGAATGTGAAAGGTATATCTTGCTTTTCTGCTGTAAGTTTATTAAAATACACCTCGGCATAACGGCGGTTAGAAATCTGTGTTAGCGGGTCTGTATGGGATGCGTGCTGAAAATCCTCAATTTCCTTGGCTTGTCTATCTGTAATTCTACGGGTTATAATGGCGTTTACTAAGACTGACGCAAAAAAAGCGGCATAAACCACATTTCCATAAAAGAAGGGCAAAACCACGTCATCAGGCATATAGAGCGGGTGAACTTCCACAAAAAACGGCATTGCTATTTGTATATTAATAACCACAGCCATAATAATAAAAATCCAAATGCGTTGTACCTTACTAAAATCCAAATAAAGTGCGGCGGGCAAAGTTGCAGCCAAAACCATCCAATGGGCATTGACACCTAACCCAAATAGAAAAGTAGATAAAATAGCAAAGGATGTGATTTTGCCAACCAAAAGAAAATTAGCCAAGCGTACACGCCCCGATTTGTTTACCAAAAAAGCGACTGCATAAATAGCGATGTCCAGCAGGCTCATCCAAACCATAAAAGGGATTTGCAGAAAGAAAAAATAAACCCCGATTACCACATGAACCGAAGCCGCAATAACAATCATAACTGTTGTATAGCTTTTGTACTTTAGCTGACTGTCGACAGACACTTTATCATCTCCTAGCTCTTATTTTACCACAACCCCACCTTAATGTCAACATTTTTTCGACCATGCACTTTTTGAGATTGTACCCCCATATAATGGCTAGAATATTCATATTTTGGAGGATAAGCATGGGAAGAGGAATTTTACGCCTGCAGGTAGTTTCCGCCGAAGGGGCAATTTTAATTTCGAATGCCGAAGTTACGATTACAGACCATCATGGCACGGTGTTGCACAGATTAAACACCGACAACACAGGTCATATCGCAGAAATTGAACTGGAAGCACCCGACATTTCTTTAACGGAAGACCCCCACGCCAAACATCAACGCTACACCTGCTATAATATCACAGTAAAAGCACCAGGTTACAACACAGCCATTTACAATGGTGTTATGATTTTTGACCAGTCCACATCCGTTCAGGTCATAGAGTTGCATCCCATTTTAGACGGCAGACCACCAGAAACAGAGGTAATGGAGGTGGCTGGACACGCCTTGTGCCATCCAGAATTACCAGAACCACAAGATGACCCACCTTCATCACGCATTTTGAGAGATGTGGTTATACCCCAATACATCACCGTTCACCTAGGTCGCCCAACGGTGTCGGCACCCAATGTGCGTGTACCATTTATCGAATACATTAAAAACGTAACCAGCCACGAGATTTTTGATACATGGCCAGAACAGACCATAATCGCTAACGTCTATTGCATCGTGTCCCTTACCCTTAACCGTATTTTTACAGAGTTTTATCGCAAGCAAGGGCGTAGCTTTGACATCACAAACAGTACGACAATCGATCAAAAATATGTCCATGGAGGTACAATCGGTGCTAGGATTTCCGCCATCGTTGACAGAATCTTTAATCATTATTTAGCGGTGGTTGGACACCAAGAGCCGTTTTTAGCACTATACAACGACGGTATTGTGGCTAACTTCCCTGGCAGACTTTCCCAGTGGGGTTCGTTTTATGACGGGCGTGACAGGGGTATGAATGCTTGGCAAATCATAAACAAATATTACAGACAAAACTTGGAATTGCGAGAAAGTAACAACTTTACAGGGGCATTGGAATCTTGGCCTGGCAGCAATTTGTCTACAGGTTCTAGCGGGGAACACGTTCGCACAATGCAACGCTATCTAAATCGCATTTTAGGGCGTCATACCGACATTATCATCAATCCTGTTGATGGGGTTTTTGGGGCATCCACCGCCCACTCTGTACGCACTTTCCAGCGGATTTACAATCTACCCCAAACAGGAGTCATCGACCGTGCCACATGGTTCCAAATCAGTCGCATTTACGCCATCGAAAAGGGTTTATGGGAAATGGATAGCGAAGGCATCCGCATAGGCATAGGCACAACCCCGCCAACCCAAATTATACGAGAGGGTAACACAGGTAGGCTGGTAACAGAACTACAATTTCTGTTGGATTATATCGGATATTTTTATGACGACATTCCCTTTGTAGCAGACACCAGCCGTTTCGATAGCCTAACCACCACAGCAGTCCGTGCATTCCAGCGACATTTTGGGTTAAATCCTGACGGCATTGTTGGCCCAATCACTTGGCGTAAGCTTTACGACGTTTATTGGGGCATCCACAAGAATATAGAGCGTCCCCAACCAGCCCCGCCACCAGTAAACCCACCAGGTATGCCGCCCTATCCAGGGACTGCCCTGCGGGTCGGTTCTACTGGCGAAAATGTACGCCGTGTTCAGCAAGCCCTTAACAGACTGGCACACTCTATTCCTGGCATTTCCGAGTTGAATGTTGACGGAAACTTTGGACCACTTACCCAAACCTCCGTAATGGCTTTCCAACGTATTTTTGGGCTTAATGTTGACGGCGTGGTTGGTCCAATCACTTGGGAGCGGTTGTTTAGAGAATATTTGGACTTGCAACCAGGCGGTCAAACCCCGACACCGCCAACTCCAACTCCCCTGCCCCCATTCCCAGGCACGCCCATTCGCCAAGGCGACAGGGGCGAAAACGTACGGCTGATACAAAATGCAATTAACAGACTTGTTCCTTGTAACCCAGGGCGTCTATGGCAACTGACAGAAGACGGCAATTTTGGTGCAATGACAAGGGACGCAATTTTCACATTCCAGAGTATTTTTAGTATGCCAATAACTGGTGTTGTGGATGCAACGACTTGGGATTTGCTTATGAGTAAAGCAGCCGAATGTCAGGGCGGCGGAGGTGGCGGAGGTGGATTACCGCCATTCCCAGGGCAAGACATTCGTGAAGGTGCAACGGGAGAGTCGGTTCGTCAAATCCAAGATGCCCTTAGTAGGCTTTCACGTTGCCAACCCCGCCTATGGATAATGAATGTTGACGGTAATTTTGGGGCAGGTACAAGGGATGGAATTTTCACATTCCAAAGTATTTTTGGATTGCCCATAACTGGTGTTGTTAATTCTGTCACATGGGAGAGGTTAATGCGTGAAGCATCAAATTGCACCGCAGGAGGAAGTTCTGGCGGCGGAGGTGGTACGCAACCATCAATACCCCCCTACCCTGGCAGTCCCCTCCGTTTTGGCAACCAAGGAGAGTCTGTACGCCAAATCCAGCGGGCAATTAACCACATCGCCCCACGCCATCCAGGAAGGCTGTGGATAATTCCCGAATCTGGCATTTTTGGCGAACAAACACGGGATGCAATTTTTGCCTTCCAAAGCATTTTTGGGCTAGGTATTGATGGAATTGTAGGCCCTAACACGTGGAATCGCCTAATGCAAGAAGCGTCACAGGACGGAGTGCGTAGCATCAGTCCTTTGACTGGTCTATTTATGGCAAGCCTTCGCCGTGGACGGTTCTAAGAGTTAATAACTTAACCAAACACTCCACTATACCAAGCTCGCCTTGGTATAGTGGAGTGTTTTAAGCTTGGTAGGAGAAGGCAATGCCCTCCCCTACCAGATTGTTGTGGTTATGGTGTAAATTACATATGTGGGGTATAGTGTGTTGTAGATGTGGCGTTCAATAAATTGGTAAAAAATTTCAAAAAAATAAAAATTTTTCTTGACAAGGGTCGAATAGTGCGGTGTATTGTGAGTACCTAGGAAATAAATGCTAGGTTTACAGGATATTATTGTAAGAAGGTTGTGTTAAAATTATGATTACTTTACCAGAAGATTTAAGTATACCCGTTGCCGCTCTTGTTCGATATATTTATACATTAAAAGGTAGAAGTTGCGTTTATATACAAAAACAATAGAACGGATTGAAATGGACTATAGTCAATAAAGTAGACACAATTTCATAAAATAACTTATCATTCGCCATAAACTCCTTGTATGATGTAGTCATATCTAAATCATACTTTTCCTTTCCTAAATTTTGAAATTAAAGTTTAGCCCTCTGTGTTATGACACAGAATAGATAAAGCGATGCGGACTATTTATAAAACCCTGAAGCTCGAAAGGGACTTCTCGCTAGGAGAGTATAGACGCAGGGTTTATCTACTGGTGTTGTTGTCTTCGGCATCGAAGAAAGTGAACCCATAGTAGCCCCAATCTCAATCGTTGTAAATTGTAATCGTTAACCCTAATCCCCTCTTTCTTATACCAAAACCAAACCCCTCCACGCAACTTGTCGAGGAGGGGTTTGGTTTTGGTTTCGTACATCATAAAGTAGGTATAATTTAGACGAAAGCAAACAGAGTATTTATCTAGGGATTTTCAATACTTGCCCAACGTTTATATTATTGTTTGTTAATTTATTTAGCTGAATAATAGCGTTTTGTGTTGTGCCAAATCTTTGGGCAACAGTCCATAAGATGTCGCCACTGACCACAGTATAAAATGTTTGTGATTGAGGGGGGCGGGGCGTGTTTAATGCGGTCATTATCCCCCGTGCAATTGCGGAAGCATACGCATTAAAGTTTTGGTCAAATAGCTGGTTGTCACGTGTATTTGTGATAAAGCCCATTTCTAGTAGCATGGACGGAGCCTGTGTGTTTCTTAAAACCGCAAAGTTTGCCCGCATAACACCACGGTTGTTCTGCACGCCAGCATCCACCACTTCGTCAAGAACATCGAAAGCTTTTTGTACGGTGCTGTTTGGTGCGGTGGTAAAAACAAAATTATCAACACCATTTGCGTAGGTATTTGTGCTAGAGTTTCTGTGTATCGAAACGAACAAATCTGCATTATTTCTATTAGATATTGCACTTCGCTCGCCTAAGTCAACGAAAGTATCTGCACTTCTGGTCATAATAACCCTTTGTCCTTGTGTCTGTAGCAAGTTTCTGACAGCAATTGAAAGACGCAGGGTATCGTCAGCCTCTCTACGTGAACCAAAAACTGCCCCCGAATCACTGCCACCATGCCCAGGGTCTATCACTATTGTTCTTGCAGACGGTGGTGGTACAGGTGGAATTGGCTGATGCGAGAACAACGCATTCCAAGTATTTGGACCAACAATACCATCAGGATTTAGATTGTTAGCTCTCTGAAACGCCATCACCGCAACTTCGGTTAAAGGTCCAAAATTACCATCTGTTGCAAGGCGGGGGTTTGCTCCTAGCTCATTTAGCCTTTCTTGAACCTGTGTGATGCTTGGTCCATTCATGCCACGACGTAGTATAACACCTGGATATGGCGGCCAGATAGAAGGGGGTGCCACTGGCTGGTGCGTAAAAAGAGCGTTCCAAGTGTTTGGTCCAACGACACCATCTGCCATTAAACCATTCGCCCTTTGAAATGTCATTACCGCAGCCTCTGTTAGTGGCCCAAAAGCTCCATCTGTTGCAAGGCGGGGGGTTGCCCCTAGCTCGTTTAGCCTTTCTTGAACTTGTGTGATGCTTGGTCCGTTCATGCCACGGCGTAGCACTACGCCTGGGTATGGTGGCCAGATGGATGCCAAAGTGTTCAGCGACTCCTCATTGCTTGCTACATAATTCGACTTGGAGTTTAACATAATGCCAGCCATTATCGGGATTAAAGACCTAACATCTTTAACAGGTGTTGTATTAGTCGTATACATTTGTTGCTTCAGAAAATTCATATCCATGCTTTGTACTCCCTATGCCGTTTTGCTACAGCATATGCGATAAAGCTTAACCCCGTGAAGCTTCAAACTAGTATTTTTCGCTTAATATCACTATCTAATTATCGGCAACACCCTAAATACAATATTTTATCTGTTCTGGGTGAAATTACACAAGCATAGATTGTACAAAATGGCTTGTTGGGGGACTTTGTGTGCTAAATTATTTATGGGCAGGCATGATTTTAATTGGGATTATTGTAGGAGCTGTGACAGGGAATTTAGGCGAGTTAACTAATGCTGCCTTAAATTCTGCTGGAGAAGCCGTTACCGTTGCCATAACGATGCTTGGTGTCATGGCTTTGTGGACAGGGCTTATGCGTGTGGCTGAAAATGCTGGAATGATAATGGCTTTGGCAGACAAAATGCGCCCTCTTTTACGCTATCTTTTCCCTGATTTAGATGCAAAAAGCAAGGCGATTGAATATATAGCAACAAATATGATTGCTAATGTGCTTGGTTTGGGCTGGGCGGCAACCCCATCTGGCTTGAAAGCCATGGAAGAAATGCAGGCATCAAACCCTGACAAAACCACAGCCACCAAAGAAATGTGTATGTTTATGATTATCAATATGTCCAGCTTGCAAATTATTACAATTAGCGTACTGGCATATCGTGCTCAATACGATTCGGTTAATCCATCCGAAATTATCGGTCCAGGATTTTTAGCTACTTTAATTTCTACACTAGCTGCTGTGGCATACACAAAATTCATGGAAAAGAGGGTGTTTAAGGTATGAATGTAGTTCTTTTTATTTCGGATTTGATGATACCGTTGGTTATTGTGGTTATAATCGCTTATGGACTCGCAAAGAAAGCCCCTGTATATGATAGTTTTATTGGTGGTGCTATGGAAGGGGCTAAGATTACCTTTAATATTTTTCCTACGCTGGTGGGGTTGATGGTTGCTGTGGGGATTGTCAATATAGGATAGACAAAAAAATTAAATTTATTTTTTATTTTAGGATAGACAAAGACAATTGAAGTGATTATAACGGGCTTGAGTGCTGGGCATACCCCACTTAACACTCTTTTTTATCGGAATGTTTATGAGAAGCAAAAAGGCTACCAATGGCGAACATCAGTAGCCTTAACCCACTTACTTAAAATGAGACCAAGGCGTTTTCTTCGATAAACTGCTCCAAAGCCTTAAACTCGTCTTGAAAGTTGAAAACCACCGTAACTTTTTTGACTGTCATGTTATGCCTACGTGGTGCATCGTTAACATTTTCAATTAAAATCCTATCAATCAACGCTACAAGCAATTCACGGTCTACTTCGGTCACGGTCTCGTACTTCTTAAAATACTCCAGATAGTCGGTTGTTCGCTCGGTTACATCCTTGTACTGCTGCATCTCTTTTCTAACCTTTGCCATCTTATCTTTCACGCTCTCGATTTCTTCATTTAAGGATTGAGAACGGCTCGAATACAATTCCTTAGTAATTGTGCCATCATCAAAGCTGTCATAAAGCCTATGGCTTTTGGCTTCTAAAACTTGTAACTGCTTTTGTAGCTTTTCCAAGCTGGATAGCAGAATTTTTGAATCGTCAACATATTGTTCGGAAACCATAATGTTATTACAAACTTGCTCCAATTCAGCTAGTAGAGCGATTTGAGAACGGACAGCATATAGAACGCGCTCATCAAGAGAAACCTCGGTTATATGAAGGGGTTCGCATTTCTTTGTCATTTGGTAGAACTTGCAAACATACCCTCGCTCACGGGTTCTGCCGCTTCTTTTGCAGTTTATGGCATATCCACACTTTGAGCAAAACAATAATCCCGAATATTTAGAGCGTTCACCATCAGGGGCAACCCTTGTTGAGCGACCTATTAAAGTCTGTGCTTTTTGAAAGACCTCCTCGTCTATGATGGGTTCATGTGTATTTCGGACTACCACCCATTCTTCAACTGGTTTTTTTATTTGTTTTTTGTTTTTATAGCTGATTCGTGACGCCTTGCCTTGCACCATATGACCGCAATACTTTTCATCTCTTAAAATCTTACGAATTGAGTGGTAGTTCCATGAGTATGTTTTGGGTACAATATTTGGCACGATGTTATGTCCAATCGTCCTCATGTATTGCAACATGGTAGGTATACCTTTTTCATTAAACTCCAAGCAAATTTGTCTAACTGAACGCCCTTTGTTTACGAACAGGTCAAAGATTTTACGTACAATCTCGGCTGCTTCGTCATCAACAATCAATAAATGTTTGTTCTTGGGGTCTTTTTTGTAACCAAAAGGAGCAAAGGAGCCGATAAATTCACCACGCCTGCGTTTGTCTCCGAAGGTCTGTAAGATTTTTTCACTTGTTTGCTTTACAAAATACTCGTTGAAATAATTCGTAAAGTGGAACTGCATCCCTGATACACTTCTCGGGTCTTTGACAGAATCCACTCTTGGATTGTCCAGACAAATGAAGCGAATGTTATGTATCTTAAAAAATTCTTCTACGTAATATTCGCAATCGGCATAATTCCTCGCGAAACGACTCCCGTCTTTTACTATGATACAGTTAATTTTCTGAGTTTTGCAATCCTCAATCATTCTTTGGAAATTAACTCTATCGTCAGTTACACCGGTTAAGCCGTCATCGACATAGGTATGTACCAGTTCAAATTCTAATGGATTATCCTGTAAGTAGGTGTCTATAATCTTTCCTTGATTATCAATAGATGCACTTACCCCACTAAGGGCATCTTCCTTTGATAGACGCAAATAGACACCAACTCTATATTTCTTTGAAACATAGCCGTTAATGCCATTGACATCTTCAAATAAACTTGCTACTTTTTTTCTTGCCATTTTCCTTACCTCCAAGTAATTATGGGCAAAGGTGATGGCTTGAACATTTTTGACTAATGTAATTTTACCGTCATTAACCTCTGATGTCAAGACCATTTTGTGTATTTTCAGCTATGCCCTACTTTTCTGCTGTAGATATGAAGTTAAAACTGCCGATAATGTTTTACCATTATCGGTAAATCGCAACTCTACTATGTCACGATCAACTTTGAATATTGTATGGGTTTTAATTTGCTCCACAAAGAAAAGGGCATTATCAATTCTACTGGACCGTTCACGTTGTTTGACTGTGCGAATGTCAACTAAATCATCGTAGTCAGCCATATCTACCATCACCTTTCATGGATTATTTTGTTTTTAATAGACACTTCGACATTTCTTGATAAAGTTTGGTTTGTGTTGCCGAAGCTCTCTACTAAAATATGCTTGTACAATTTGCATTATCACCTATTTAGGATAGGAATGAGCTTCCATAGGCAAAATACCCTTATACTGACTGGTTAGGTTTTCGTCTGCAAAAGATTCCTTCTCGTTCATTTGTTTTAGATAAGTTATCTTTGTAGCAAACCCTTCTCACAGAATATCCCAAAAACCAGCCCCAGCCTCATCCCACAGAAATCGCAAGTCTTTTTCTCATCCTGCCATCCCTTTTTGTAGTGCGATTTTATGCAGTGATTGCCGTGAAGTGGTAGAATTGTCCTCACGAAAAATCGTTCAGTGGATTGCGTGGAATGTTCAATCAATTTGATGGTAAGGGTCGGAGGTGGCACATATCCCCTTTTGTCCTTTTTGTCACTTATATATTAAAGCTATTGCTAACCATACTTACAACTACTGACTTACACAAATTAAAGAAAGCAAAAAAGACTGTTACATATAACGGGCATTGAAAAATATCAAGCATCCCGAAAATGTCAGCTAATAATATGTTATTCAGGTAGTAGAAGCCAAGCCCAGTCGAAAGCGATAAGTTTGCGAAAAGTCTTTAGTGTAAACGCAATAATCTACCAACATTTTGTCTTTAAGCCCTAATTTTAGGGCTTTTTTATATGTATCTGTCTAATATATTTACAGCTATGACTTTTTTTCCACCCAACTTCCTCGCTCTCAAAATACAAATACTCGATATTCTTTCTGTTGTCCCATTTAAGATGTTGACCACAAGAGCAACAATACTCTTGATAACATCGCTCCAATAAGTTGTCGCAAGTTGGGCATACCGCATACGCACTCTCTTTGTAAACGTGACACTTGAAAACACGATATTGGGTTACCAGCTTTTTAGTGCGGTAGGCAACTGATTCCTCAATGGTTTCTGGCTTTCTCACTTTTCTTGATTCCTTCATAAACAATCACTTCCTTATAAAATATTTAGTTCATTTTAAGTATAAGACAGGGATTGAAGGTTGTACAGGTTTCTGGGTAAACCTAAGTATAGATAGAAGTGAACAGTTGCAACTACATAATTGTCGGCGGGGTATTTTCCATAATAAATCCCACATAAGATACCCTTTCTCTTGCCACAATAACACTGAGGTGAAATTATGATTGGCGAAAGACTAAAGGAAGTGCGGACGAAGAAAGGAATTACGCAAAAAGAATTGTCAACCATCCTTTGTGTGCAGGAGTCGGCGATATCCCAATATGAAACAAACAGAAGCGACCCCAGTGATAAAATTAAGGTGGGTATCGCAAAGCACTTCGGAGTGTCCTTGGATTACTTTATGGGTGTTATTGATGATGAAGTCCCATATTATTGCACCGAAAAATTTCTTTTTCTGCCAAAGAACATAGTTATTGACGATATTGTTCTGATGAGGCAATTTCTGGATTTTTTGAAATTCAGAAGAACAGACATTAATAACTCTATTTTATAGATGATTCTTGATGAACCCAATAAAACCCTGTAAATTTTGATGTTACAGGGTTTTATTGGGTTTTTAACACAAGAATATTGACTAGATAAAAGCCCTTAACATTACTATTGATAATTATTTTCCAAAAAAATTTCAAAAAACCCTTGACATATAATATATTTTGTTGTAAAATGTTGAAAGGTAAGGAAGCAACAAGGGTGCTGGATTATTAATAAAATATACTTAGTAAACAAAGCAAATAATCATAAGGAGGAATTAAAATGTCGAAAATCAGTATGACCCCAGAACAAATGCAAATGCGTGTCAGTGAGGTAAAAAGAGCAGAACAGGACTACAACACCGTTTTGACTAATATGCAAAACATGATGACCAGCCTTCAGCAAGAGTGGCACGGTGAAGCTGCTCGAGGTTTTAGTGAGCAGTTTGATAGACTGAAAGCCCAGCAACTTCAGCCCATGAGGCAACTATTTGAAGATTTGGGTAGGCAACTTCAAGAAACTGCAAGAATTATTCAAGAAACCGACCAAAAGATTGCTGGACAATTCAGGGGGTAAGTGGATGACTTAATCCGCTCTGTGTATGTACATATCCTTCATAATCTGACCCCGGATGTACTTTCTGGGGTCAGATTTATATAAGGGGTTGAAAGGTTATTTTTGATACACTTTTTATAAAAAAATGGATTTACTTCAAGCACAAGAAAATAGTCGATTTCAAGACTGGGTATGATAAGGTGTGTGGAATTACTTTCGGCTTGCCAATAGCCTTGTTTTTGGTTCTGACTTTGTTGATTACTTTACATATAACTACAGCAACGGTTGTAGCATCCGAGCTACCTATAATCACAATGACCCCCGAACCACCCCTAGTCCAAACCCCTGTTCTGTCCACCGAAACAACAACCGAAACCAGAAACACCGACCTACCAATAGACATAACCGCGATAGGCAGAGGGGAGCAAGTGGATGTTACCCTTTCTTTGCGTTTCTTTGACTTAGACTTATTCTCCACCAACTCACGAAGGATAAACGAAGCCATGGTTCGCCATAGATACCTTAACTGGGCGGCATTGAGTGCAGATTTATTCGAAGCCTTTGAAGTAACACGAGAAACTGATTTAAGTCATCACACAGCATATATGGCATCTAACTTAGAATTGTTCTCTCAACCCATGATTGTTAGAAACCTCGGGCAAGCACCTCAAGAAGATGAGATACCACCTTGGATGGTGATTGCGGTTTTGATTGTTTTTGTTGGATTAGGGGTTTTTGCGGCTAGAGCCATTATAACAAGGAAAGGGGTCGACCCAAATGTTCATAACCCTAACAATTAAAACCTCAACCCACCAAGCCGATATACGTATAGACCACCAGCAAAAAATATCAGAAGGTCTTAAAGTGCTAAGAGAAAGCGGAAGAATACCTAAAGGTTATACCCCAGATTTCTTTCGCTCATGTGTTAGAGAAACATTGGTAAGCGCATATAAAACATTCAAAGAAGAAGGTATCTTTGACGGGGATATTCTGATTGCCATAGAACCAGAATTAGAATCAAAATCCCCGCCAGAGCCTTTTGGTGAGATTTTAAGAAATATGGTTTAGCCTAATTATATAAATGAAAAGCCAGGAAAAAACCAGAACAGAAGAACAAAGCCAACCAAAACAAAAAATCAAGAAAAAAACTAACCCAGAGGTGACACAAAAACATGAACAACACCCACCAAATATCAATCCACAACAGTGAACTATCAATACCCAAAGAAAAACGCATCTTCCTAACCTATCCAGCAGATGGGCTTGTTCGCTGTTCTTTGGAAGAACTAGAGGATGGAGTATTATTCACTTTTGATATAGATGGACTTGATAACTCAGACATAGTTTTCTCAAAGACTAAAGAACAACAACTAAGATTTCTAATAAACTGTGCTGATTTAGCAAAATTACATAATGAATATAACTTCTCTTTATCCACAGACAATATAATGACGGATATGAACCTTCGCCCTTGGGTTTTGTTGAGGGATGCACAAAGTGGTGGTGGTCACTACAGCAGCACAAACAACATCCTCCAAGACCATACAAATCTTAATTCAGACAGCAGTAATGGGGACAGCACTAGAAACGGTATTGGTACAGGCAACGGTGGACAAGCTTTCCTATCCAAATACAAATCCCTAATAGGCAATATCCTCCTACCAAAGTACAGCTACGATGACTTCCAAAAAGGCGGAGAGGACTTATTCAAAAAGCACAAGTTACTACTTGAACTATCCGAAATGGAAAGTGTTTCAGATATAAAAGTCCGTCTAACAAAAGAATACCAAACCATTGTAAAAGAAAAGGAACAAACAGAAATTTCCGTTCCAAAACGAAATGTTTTGACTTCACGCATAGCCATACCCCTTTTAGGCGTGGCACTCCTAACTGCATCATTCTTTACCCTAATGGCATTTTGGAACGACATTCCCTATAGAAATCAAGTCATAATGGCAAATGAAGCCTATATAGCAGGTAATCCCCTAGAAGTACAACAAGCACTAAGCGGATTTGGTGTTAATGAACTATCCCATAAAACCAGGCACATCTTATCCCGTGCATATGTATCCACAGAACCATTAAGCGAAGCCCAAAGAAGCAACATAATGATGGGACTTACCCTAATGGCAGACACAACCATATTCGACTACTGGATACATCTTGGTAGATTAGAATTTTACGAAGCCATTGATATAGCCCAAAGATTTGGTGATAATGAGTTACTTCTATTCGCCTATCTTAGACAAGAAGCCGCTGTTAGGGTTGACCCCAGCCTAACTGGTGCTGAAATGGTAGAAACTTTGAATTACATAGAGAATAGAATTAATGCCTTGCAAAGGGATAGGGATGGTGCGGTAGACCTATTGGCTGGTGAGGGGGATAGCGAAGAAGATGGTGATGAGCATTATCATCTAGGTGAAGGTTATGGAATGGGTTATGGCGACGGTTATAGTTATGCTGGTAATGCCTATGCTGATGTTGATGGTGAAGACCCAGATGAAGATGAAAGCAACGAGAATGATGACGGCGAATAGCCAGTCAACCCACTTGCATCTCCAAGATGCTCAATGATTGGTAACGGTGTTAAAGTGGCTCGCTAGGGGTGTATTCAAGTGCTTTAGGGCTTTCATAAGAAAAATAATTATTGAAAAAGGAGGAAAGCGTATGTCCAATCAAATCTTAATTCAATATGATGAAGTATACAGCAAAACAGCAGAGTTGCGAGGTCGCTTGGAAACAGAGTTATTTCAATTGGAAGAAACCTACCGTCATTTGGAGGTTGAGTTACAAACCTTTGACGGCAAAGCCAGTGCAGCCTTCGGAGAAGCAATGAAGTCAAACCAACTAAAGGCTAAAGTTGCAACAGAAACCTTGCAAAGACTGATTACGTTTATTGAACTTTCGTCCAAAAAAATGCAACAGGAGGACCAAATGTTGTCTACTAAGTATGCTTTAGCGGACTCAACACCGAGAACGGAAGGGGGTACAACTAATGACTAACGGATTTATGGGAAAAGCTGCAGTCAGCTATCTAACCGCAGTGTCAGAAGCACATACAGACTCAGGAGATTCCATATTGCGAATACCTCCTTCTGTAGAAGCAAATCCTCATTACTCACCAAGGCTTGGTGCAAAACAAATACCCTTTTTACCACAGGACGCTGTTCGTGGTCATTTTACAACTGGGTACGGAAACTCTGGCAATATTGTTACCGACCTTGGAAAGTGCAAGGAAATGATGCACAAAATCAGCAATGCAGACGACAGAATGGGTGAGTGCATATACCGCATTGCTTTAGAAATCGAAGCCATGTGTCAAACAATTTACAGGTTGCCCCAAACCGTTCCAGAATGTCTAAATATTTGCGGTCTTCTAAAAAGCTCAATGGGCGAGTTCCGTGAGGTTACAGAAGATGCCGTCTTATTAATGCGAGGACACGCACGAGAGATGTCGGAAATACGGTAATATCTAAGCAGTATCTCAAATACATAAATGACAGGAGGTTAATATTAATGGATTTTGCATGGAACGCAATACAAGCCCAGGACATCCGCTACGACAGTGCAAGAGCAATGCAAGGCACTACCGATGGTATGCAAGCAGCAGCCCAAGGCTTCCGTGATTCTGCAAATCAACTGCAAACT
>WQZZ01000005.1 GCA_009780485.1 Defluviitaleaceae bacterium
CTACATCGTCTTAAGTGCTATCCCGCTGTACAAAAGTTACACAATACCTTTTGGCGACTATGCGGAAAAATCCTATTGGGCTGTTACATCAGTCGAAGCAATCCAAGCAGCAGGAATCATCGCTGGCTTCCCTGACGGCACTTTCCGCCCTCAAGAATCTGCAACTCGCGCAGAAGTCGCAACGATTTTTGCTAGATTTTTAGTAATGCTTAACAACGATATGAAATAAGGCTGTATTAAATAACATCAAAAAGACCCGAGGTTGCCAATGGTCATCTCGGGTCTTTTTGACCTTGCTTGTTTTGCACATTATTTTGAATTTTGAGAGGTTGGGGAGACAACTTTGACTTTGAACCTCACCGATTGTATACAATTTATCGACCCTCATCTATCTCTGTCAACTCCGCATTATTTGAAAAGGCATAGGCTTTTGTGCAATTTTTGAAAAACACATTATGTATATTATCTACCTAAAAACAAAACACCGTTATCCAACTATGGGATAACGGTGTTTTGTTTATTGAGCCATTGGAGTCAAAGCCTTTTCTTTGCGAAGCTGCTCAATACGCTCCAAGCCGAGTTTAGCACCTTTTTCGATGTCGGTCTTTCTTTCCTCGAAGGTCATACCTTTGCGTCG
Organism: Defluviitaleaceae bacterium; assembly: GCA_009780485.1. Lineage (GTDB taxonomy): Bacteria > Bacillota > Clostridia > Lachnospirales > WRAX01 > WRAX01. The sequence goes on from WQZZ01000005.1 coordinate 638, forward strand.
TTCATAGTTATATTCCCTAATCTTGTGAATGTCTTCAATCGTAAAGTCATCGCTTATTTTTAACTCAGTCATACTAGTCATCCCCTTCTATTAAGATTGTTGGAGAATAAATCGCTATCTCAGGATAACTCGTAATTCCAGAAACGATTTTAACACCTCTGATGGTCTTGATGTTGTATATATGTTTGAAATTCCATGAAAGTATCACATCACAGCCATATCTCATAGCGAATGCTATGTGGTAACAATCATCAATGCTTTTCTCTCTCAAAATTCCATTCTCGATGAATTTTCTTGCTAATGAATCGACCGTTTCATCAACTTCCAACATAGTATATTCGATGTCGGCAAGATGATTTAGTAAAACACTTTGCTTAGGTTCTGCATTTTTCATTAACTCATCAATAACGACTCCCGAGATGCAAATTTCATACATGCCCCGCTTTATATCTTCCCAAAAAGTAAGGGTGTCCTTCATGCGATCGGGTGCATCTCGCTGATCTAGGCGACTCACAACGGACGTGTCCAAGTAGATTTTATGCTTTCTCATAATTGCAACTCTCCATTATTATTATATACCATAGTACTTATATATTCAACCGTAAATTTTATTAATCAAGCTGACGCATCCAGAAGGATACGACAGCTTGATCGAGAATGTTTGCTTTGAATATTTGGCTCTCACTTCACACCTTCGCTTTATATCGATTTACCTCATGGTTCGCATTTGCTATCCAGCAATCAACTGTCCCAACACAGTATTCCTCTTATCCACCTCAACTCTGTGGATAGCCTTGAAAAAGGCTTCACGCTGCCCCACGATAACTACCTTATCTTTAGCACGGGTTATTGCAGTGTAGATAAGATTTCTTTGAAGCATGATATGAGCTTCGTTGAGGATAGGAATAATAACCGTAGGATATTCACTCCCTTGGGACTTGTGTATCGTCGTGGCATAAGCCAAATCTATGGATGTCATTTCCTCCGATCCATACACGGCTTTTCTTCCATTGCCAAAGTCGATATGGACTTCGTACTCTCCATTGCAGCTTTTTTCGATATGCCTTATGCGTCCAATGTCACCATTGGAGATGTCGGCCTTGTTTTTGGTCTGCATAACCTTATCGTTTATGCGGAATCTCTTAAGGCCAACAGCGACCTCCGGTTTGTTTGGAGATGCTGGATTAAGAGTATCCTGTATCTCTTTATTCAGTGCATTTGTACCACAAACACCCCTGATACGCATTATCTGCACCTCATCAGCCGCATTGGTCATTCCATTCGCCCTCAACCGACGAACAGAATCGCAATAAAACTTCTTAACATACTCCGCAGCTTCAATAGGACTCTCCTTTGCCACAAAACTAAAGTCAGACCCATATAACAACCCCGCTCCTTTGTTTTGAAGTATAGAATGGGCATTGAGATTAATCCTGCTAGTCATGGCTTGACGATGAACTATATCCAACTTAGTAGCTGGTATGGCCCCGCTTTGCAACAGCTCTCGCAGAACACTCCCAGCTCCTACAGACGGCAACTGATGATGATCTCCAACCAATAACAACTTTGTTGTTGACATCAAATTCTTAAAGAGCAAATAAGCCAAGGATACTGATAGGTAAGTCTTTGATGTCATCGCCGACTTTTCCCCCAGTTCACACCGTACATGCGACTTTCACCGCATACGGCGTTCCAACAAGTATTTAGATTGTTGTTCCAACTATTACTAAGTTCCCTGCGGATAGCCTCAAAGAATTAACCTTTTTAAGAGCCTTTTTGTCGAGATTGAGAATGTTAAGGTATTTCTCAATCGTTTCTGGTCGGGTGGCGTGTACAAGTTCATGTACTTCCGTCCGCAACCACACAAGATTTTTGTATTCATCTGTACCGCTTAATTCCTTTGGCTTTTTATGATGGCACTCCATGTTTCCTATGGCTAGGTATTCACCAGTTACGCCACATTTTCCATTTTGTCCAGCCATTAGCGATATTCGATTGTCGTTATACTCCACGGATTTATCGTATTCTTTATTGTTTAGCAAATAGCAGATAATACTTTTGATGCTAGATAGTTTGCTGTGTATTAGCTGTCTGCCGTGTGGAGTAAATTTATTGATTTCTTGTGAGAAACCTAAAGGGGTGCGATATTTACAAGCACTGATAGGAAAAATAATTATTCCTGCTATCGCTTTTGTTTCTCTTTTATAATCCCCATAAAGTTTCTTGAATGTTTCCGACTTATACGGCTTGGGTTCGGGATTTTTATTTCTACCCTTCACCCTTTTGGTTTTCCTTTTAAGCCTATTGCGTAAGCTCTTGCTGACAATGAAGTTAATGTCTCCGAAGCCTTGACTACAAAGTGTAGCACTACTGTAATAGTTGTGCATACCTAGAATCATAGCGTTCAGTCTATTAACCTGGTTAGTCGTGGTTTCCCTCGATATAACCTTGATTTGCTCTTTGAGCTTCATCTGCATTGCCTTTTTCGCCTTTTCCGAAATATTACTACGCACGATAAATTCCTTTTTCTTCTTTTTCACGAAGAAAGAGAATCCAAGAAATTCCGTTTTACCTTTTCTGACGTTGGTTATTTTGGATTTTTCAGGATTAATTTCAAGCCCCAATCGCTCTTTTAACCATTGTCTTGTTGCTTCGAAAATTTTTTGGGCGGCGCTATAATCCCTGCATAGGATTTTGAAATCATCAGCATATCTGACCAAGAAAAACTCTTTTAGGTTGCTATTTTTCTTTAAGAGTCTGAATTTCACATGGCTTTTAGAATACTGATGATTTGAATTGAAAGTTTCCCATTGGTCGCTTAACCACCAATCTAACTCATTTAGTGCGATATTTGACAACAATGGGCTGATAATGCCTCCCTGCGGAGTACCCTTATCAGGCTTTCCGATACCTTTGATTTCCGATTTGAGTATTTTGCCGATAACACTTATCAGGTTTTTGTCCTGAATACCTAAGTGCCACATTTGTTTAAGCAATTTCCCGTGATTCACGTTGTCGAAAAATCCTTTGATGTCAATATCAACAAAATAGTGAAGATGGCTATTGAATATAAGGAAGTTTGCTCTTGCAATAGCGTGGTCGGTTGACCTATTTGGTCTAAAACCATAACTGTGGTTGTGAAACTTAGCTTCACAAATCGGCTCTATCACTTGGAGAATACATTGCTGTATAATCCTGTCGTCCATACAAGGGATTCCCAACGGTCTTGTTTTATCGGGTTGCCCCTCTTTTGGGATTTCCACACGACGAACACTTTTTGGGTGGTAATTCGCTAATTTGTTTTGAAAATATTTAACAAATTTAGCTTCATCCCAATCCTTAAAATGTTCGATTGTACGTCCGTCCGTTCCTTTTGTCTTTGAACCCTTATTACTCTTGATGTTGCGATAAGCCAAAAGGATATTGTTTTCGCAGGAGATTATTCGCATTAAATCGTGAAAAGTTTTATTTTTGCACGCCTCCTCGTGCAATTTATCATACACATCTTGCGTATTGTAATATTCGTTATTCCGCAATTTTTGTTTCTTCGGTTGTTTCTTCAAGTTCGTATCAACAGTCAAGTCAACCGCCTCTTTTATAAGCAAGTTGGTTTCTATTAGTCATACAAGAACCTTGAGAGACTTAGAAATAGTTATCAATCTAAACCCTGTCTACAGGCTATCCCTCCACGGCTTATTATCACCGCTTCATAGGTACTGTGCCTGCACTTTCCCCAAAGATTAAGTTGGTTATAGTGATAATGGTATGTCATATTTAAGACATGCCAATATTTTCTATTGGCTTTCACCTTTCCCAAACAGACAATCTGACACTAATTGTACTTTTTATTGTCAGATAGCTCTCTGGCTTACCACGTTCCGATACCTCTATCTGTGCATATGCCCTTAGGTGCTTGCTCTAAGCCTGTGTGCTTGATTGCGCCTGTAACGCAATAAGGTATTTCATAACATGTACTTTTACTTTACCTCACACACCTCACAATTGTGATATACGCATTTCTGCGTATTGGTAGTTTAGACCCGTACTTTCACAAGTTTGTCAGTGGTTTCCCCACTATTCTCACCATAGGCATTTTATAGACCCCCGACCTATCATACGCTCGACCTTGTTAGGTTCGCATTTCCTGTAGCTTTGTTGGCTACTTAGGGCGTACTCTCAGCCGACTTCACCGAGCTTCGTACAAAGGTGATAGTGTTAGCGGCTTTCGCCTCCTATCTAGTTCTTGCCTATGCACGTCGGAGTATTAGGGAGGGCGTTTCAGGACGTTACCCCATCATTCCACCCAATCAAGGCGATGGATTTTTCCCATCGGTCACGTTAATTCGTGACTACAGTTCTCCCAAATCAAGAGCATCTTGTTCGCTCTTTTATTGGTGCCTAGTTTTATCCAGCTTGGTTTATACCCGCTTTTCTCTAGCGGGACTGGGTTTGTCTAGGAACGTGTCGCACACATATCCACCATCGAGATTTCATCAACAACCAGTAAGTTGGCATCAATGAGGTTATTAGCTTCTTCGCTATCCTCCCTTAACCCAAGAGTGCTGTGAAGTGTAGCTGCATCAGCGCCAACACTTTCAGCCAACCGCCTAGCAGCTCTGCCTGTTGGTGCTGCAAAGACCACTCTGCTGTCGAAATCATTGCTGTTGACATTTTCATTAATGTTGCCACCAAAAATCTTCTTAAACACTGCATAAATAACCTTCACAACCGCAGTTTTCCCCGTACCTGGTCCACCCGTTATGATGGAGATGTTATTCGTAACTGACATTTTTACAGCTTCACGCTGCTTGTCAGCCAGAATTATTCCGCAATCCTTTTCTGCTTGGGAGATTATTTTATCTATATCACCCTTAATTGCAACATTACCTATCATTGCTTTGGCAAGCCTTGCTGTTTCTCGCTCCGCCATGTGATTTTTAGGCAAATATATTCGCCCATTTTCTTCTCGTAGTCGTTCATCTAAAACCAGTTGGAGAATCTGCTTTTGGATCGCACCGATAGCTTCGTAGATCTGCCGGCCACCATCGCTCATGATTTCATCTACTGCCTCGGATGTTTTGAGAGGTTCATTAGGAGCAGGGATAGAATCACTGAGGGCAGCACCATCCGCCGAACCTATTTCATCCAGCGATAGCTGGTTAATATCTTTTTCGGCGTTGCTGTCTTTGCTTTTTTATTGGATGGTCCTTTTTTGCTGGCTATCTTTGTTTTTGCAGGCATTATGCCCGCATGGGTTTTGTTCTTATTAAACTTGGTCGCCTGAGTTGGCTTAGGTTTTGGTTGAGACAGCGGTTTCACAATGCTGTTTTCCATTGACCTTTCCTCTGACCCACCCTCCAGATTGATAAGGATTTCGCCCTTTGAAGGTTCATTCCTAGAAATCAAGTCCATGTCAGCACTGATTGAACTTCCGCTTTTTCTAAGTTCATGCCAGCTTGGGATATAGTTGCGAACATTGCAATCCCGCATCTTTTTGGACTCTGGGTGCTTGGTATAGTCGAACTTCTTAACTTTCAGCACCTTCTGTCCTCGAAAGATAACAAGAGCCTCATCTCTCGAAAGCCTTAACACTTCATCCGGGGTTAGCAACTTGCGTTTGCCGATGGATGACGTCTCTCGGTGTGATGGTGTATAGTTTGTCATACGGGTTGCCGATAGCTCTTTTGACATAGATTCAACGCCTATAGTAACCTCGCCTGTGCGGTCGCTGATAAACTTGCACACGATTGTTTTTGTATTTTATTGCAAGATTTATTGATACTTGATTTATTAATACTCACTAGATCATTACTTCTTTGCATCGCATTATCCTGTGCAGGTAAAGCCTGCGAAGGCATATCCAATGTTGGTTTTCCCGATGTAGGTCTCGCCTGGGTAGGAGAAGCCATACTTGGACTTTCCAATGCAGGTGTAGCCAATGGTGGGTAATCCGATATAGGTAAATTTGATGGTGAGTTAAGGGGAGCAGCATAAGCAGGAGCATCTAAATTAGTTGAAGTGGATGATGACATATGCGGATTGTGCAGAGCAACTTCTGGCATTCTATTAGGTTCGTTATCTAATAGGTTTTGTGGTATCTCATGTATGGTGTACTCTATATCTCCGAGCCTGCCACTTTCATCCCTAATGCGACGGCGGCTTAGATAGCTGTGTTTTTCTAGCTCTCTAATGCCACTGCGAACACCATCTATCCCATCGCTTGCTAGTGTTGCAAGACCAGCCATGCTCCAGTCCCAACATGGCGGGACACTTAACATGAAAGTCATAAGACCTTTAGCTTTATATGACAGGGCTTTATTTTTTAAGTGATGTTTTGCAATCACTGCATAATCGCTTACTTTTTCGGTTCTGAAAACCGGCACAAATATCTTCCCCTCTCTTTGTTTTCGATTGGAATAACAAAAGCCAGCCTTAACCGAAAAAGGTAAGACTGGCTTGGTTTTACTTATAGCACCTCGAATATTTGATTTTGTTACAGATTTGTGTTTCGGATTTGCTATGTTTTCTACGTTTTCATCTTAAACATATCAAGTGCTTCGAGGATAGAGTTTTGCACCTCGTCACTCATAGGTTCATCTTCAGTGGAGTCAGCTAAATAATCTACCGAGATTTCTGTCACATCAGATAATTTGGCAACACTTGATTTTGATGCCTTAGATGAGTCTATCTCAATATTAGTGTTATCACCACCGGATTGGTCGGGTAGAGTAACTGTTTCGCAAAAATGCCTTGCAAACGCATCCGCACCTCTCTTTTTGATATACTCATCTATGAGGTCTGCTATGAGTGATGCTTTTTGTCTGCCTGCTGCGTTCAGCACCCTCATTGCCGTTACGTGCTTGGGAGAAACTTTGCAAAAGCGAATAGTAAAACGGAATTCGTCTTTCTTCATACGCAATCCCCCCTACTATGCACCATTCATCTGCTTGTTTCCGCTATTTTGCATATCGTAAAGCATTTTGTAGCCTTTGGCGTTGGCGTGAACATCGTCTATAAACATTGGTTTTTTGACTTTGCCTGTTTTAAGAATGTACTCTTTAAGCAGGATAGAGCCACCGCCCATAAATACAGAACGATCTTCGTCTAGGTCAAAGCCTTTTTGGGTTATTTCTGCCAACATCCTTTCCACATGAGCAATAGCAACAGATGTGACTGTTTCTATGCGTTTCTCGCTGTATTCAGATATGTCGGTAGGGTCTTTCTTTAGAATGCCTTCTATGATAAAATTAGATATATCCCTGCCGCCTGTGGAACGGATTTGGTCGTTGATACTTTGATAAAGCACATTTACACCCCAATAGATTGACGTGCATAGTGACATATTGGGCTTGAATTTAGTAAGTTGGAGGCAATCGACGGTAAAGCCTCCAATGTCGATTACATTAGTGATATTTGAGCCTTTCAATCTGTCAAACACGGTGACTGCTGCTGAGTATGCCTGCGGGAAGGCATACGCTCCTGTAATTCTTATGGAATAGGGTCTTCCGTTGAGCTCGAACTGAATTATGCCGTTACGATCAGTAAAATATTTTTCAAATTTCTTGCGATATGTTTCGTAATGCTGCAATGGTAATCCGATAAGCAGTTCGACCTTGATATAACTGTCAGACTTATTGCTACCTGCTGTTTGGATGTTATTCATCTGAGTCAGTTTATACATTATTTCTGCATCATTTACAAGCTCTTTGCCTATTGCAAACAAGGATAAAATAAAATAGCGTTCGTTCTCGCTTTTATCACTAATCACTGGCAAGCATTGGTCTACAAGGGTGTACACTTTACCTTCATAGCTCAATACATCATTTCCGATGGATGGAAGGTGTTTGCTTTCTACGAAGCTGGACGGGAATACCTTATGGATTGATTTCATTAGGCGATTGCCGTGGTCAATGGAGATTATTTTTTTCATACTTTTTGCCCTCCTTAGTATTTTTGAGCGAGTTTAAAAAATCTCAACTCAACCATTTAATGATTTTGTTGTTGAAATAGCTTTTGTAGAGGTCATGCTCCTTAAAATTTGTGTCCCCTACATTATTGGCTTAAAATTCGGTCAAAAATGTTCAGCCAAGACCTTAAACCCTATAACAAAAATAGGATAGACGTTTTATTCTAGTAATGGCATCTATCTCCCAAAATGAAGTTTATAAAAAATCAATTAAACTCCGCTTCTTCGAGGAATAGGCGTTACTACTGAATAATCGTGTCTATCCTATTATATATGTCCCTGTGGGCGTGTTGAGAGCGTCGGGAACACTGGATTTTATTGCTAACTTCATATCTCCCGTTACAAGGAGACTTGGCTTTCCTGAAGAAGCCCTGCCACTAACATTAATGCGTTTGGTATCTTCGTCTGCCGCAACGGGTTTGCAATTGGACGTGTACGCTCAGCATGGACCAGACAGCTTTATAGGTCGTTTTGTGTCGGTGATGATGTCCTCTACAGAAACCGTATTCTATACATTTAGCGTGTATTTTTTACATATAGGTGTCACCAAAACCCGATACACTCTCTTTGGTGCGCTTTTCGCCAATGTAGTTAGCATCGTGGCTTCACTTATAATTACTATTTTGGTTTTTGGTAGATAATGGCTACCTAGGTTTTTTAGACCTCCAATTCCTATTAACCTTCTTTTTACTCACCATCATAATGGATAACAAAACCAAAAGTATGACTGTGATTTTTGGGTAAATTGGGGTGTGGAAGCGGTCAATCCAAATGGGTTGCAACAGCGTGTAGACCGTCAACGCCCCGCCTGCAACAGGTATGGGTAATCCGAGAAAATGATTGGTAAAGTCTGCTGTGTTAAAACGTGCCAAACGATAAGCTCCCGCAACCATAAAAACCATGGAAGCAAGCCAAATTAGACCCGAAGACAGGTGTTGTGCGTAAATATGATTTATTAGAACTACGGGTGCGACCCCGAAAGTTATAATGTCCGCAAAAGAGTCCAATTGCTTGCCCATATCACTTGTGACTTTAAGTTTGCGAGCTAAATTGCCGTCAAAAAAGTCAATTACAGCACCCAGCAAGATTAGGATGGCAGCTCTGCGAGGATTGTTTTCGTGTATCAGAAGGGAAATCGACCACATTCCAAGGGCTAAGTTAGTCATGGTCATTAAGTTTGGAATGTGCTTAATAAATTTTCCCATTGCCACTGCCCCTTTTAATGAATTTGTAAACCCCTATGAAAGCCAGCCCAAGTAGCATAACAAACCAAAATGTTACAAAGCGAAAGAAAATTGTTATAACAGCCGCATTACTGACAGCAAAACCTGTAGCAACCAAAAATCCTGACATTGTTGCTTCAAAGCCTCCAAGCCCACCTGGAAAAATGGGCAACATCGCCACCATGTAGGCAGTAAAAGTGATAACGGCAATTTGGACAAGGTTTGCTTCTGGATAAAATTGCAACACAATCAAATACATTCTGACAGGGTAAAAAACCCATATGAAAAGCGATAGCAAGGCAAGCAAAATGCAAGCCTTCTTATTTTTGCGTATACTTTTAATTTGGGTCAGTAAATCAAGAGAAAAGTTTCTAATTTTAACAGCCCATTTACGGCGAGGTGTTGTCCTGCCATCCATCCATTTTTTAATTTTGTCAGGTATGGCAAAGATGGTTATGAAAGCCAGAAAAAGCAAGACCACCGCTCCATAGGCGAAAACTCCCATAAAATCACTGGCAACAAAAAGCAAAACAAAAAACAGTGTACCCACACTGAACATTTTTTGGAGGACAACCATCGCAGCCGCCTTCTCGCCAGAGCAATTTGCAAAACGACTAATAAGCACACCCCTGGTTATTTCACCGCCAAATTTAACACCAGGGGTAATACTATCCATCAAAGCCCCTTGGGAATTTATATAGAACATATCCCGAAATGAGATTTTTTCACCAACAAGGCGGGTTATTTCAAACCACTGCAGATTTACCAAAAGCTGAACGGCAACTTGCAAAACAAGCATAGCTAAAACCAACCATAAAGGGATTTGACGCAGACTGTACCACAAAGCCACACCGTCTAATTGTAACAGGGCAACCAATAGCAAGACCGCAATAATAATCATCCAAACTCGTTTTTTATTCATGCGGTCTCCTTCTTGTTTATGTTCGCTGGCTTAGTTATTCATTAGATTGCTTAATATACAAGGCGGTGTTGCCTACATTGCGTGATTTGTGGGTAACATATGGTCTGCAAGTCAACGCATTATCGCACATTTGACAATACAAACCCCCCAGATGTTTTTTTGGACGACGTACAAGCAATCTTGTACCCACCTTCACTTGTTTTTGTAGGTTTTCAAATACCCGTTCTATAGGTGTCACCTGCAAAGCCAAATGAACTACGGTAAAATCATTGAAGCAAATATTGCTACAACCACATTGGTGCAAAACTTTCACGTGACTTTCAACCCCGACACGACGAATAAGGCATTTGGCTTGCGGGATGCAACTTTCATTATTATCAATCACCGTCACCCTAGCCCCAGTTGTCTGATGAAACAAAATGGCAGAAAAAGGACAAATACCACCACCAATACATAGGATATGGTCATCTGCTGTGATATTAGCTAACACCGCTTCCTTTTCTATAATGTTCTTGTAATAGTTGCTTGAAAGTTTGTATACAAAGCCAGCCTTTGTGGCTTGTTCTTCTATTTTATAGGTTAGGTTCGTAATATGTTTTGGCATACCCTACCCCCTATAGAAATAATTGCCCAATTTGGTTGATGATACCACCAACTAAAATCGCCGTTACAATCGTACCCACAAAAATAGCAATGGCAAAACGTATCTTAAATTCTTTAGCTAAAATACCAAACACCGACAGACACGGCAGATACAACAACGAAACCGCACCAGCCACAAAAGCTTGCAGATATGTTAGGTTTAGTAGAATTAGCGGGGCAACCGACATTTCACGACGCACAATACCAAGGATTAGCGACACCACAGCTTCTTCTGGCAGGCCCAGCCAACCACTTACAACCGCCTGCACTTGGGGATTACTGGCAACAATATTAAGTATACCCGTACCCGCAAGCAAAGCGGCGATAAAAACCGCAATAAGCATTGGTACTTCTGCGTCTTTCAAAAAGTGCTTCATGCGTATTGCCAACTTACGGAAATAGGTTTTTGCGTTGGGTAACAGAAGGTTGGGAATTTCTAGGATTAAAGGGTCAGTTTTACCTTTAATCACCTTGCCAGCCACAAAAGCCACCAAAACAAACATTAGCAGCGCAAACAAAACCATGACAATTGGCATCCACCACGAAAATTCTCCCATCAGTGCCGCCAAAGCACCAATTTGGGATATGCAAGGAACGGCAAAGCATACAATTACCGCAATCATTCTCCGTTCTTTTTTGGTTGTGGCGGCACGGCTTCCTAAAATAGCAGGAATGGCACAACCCAAAGCCAAAAACATATGAATTAAGCTACCACCCTGCACCCCAAGCTTTCGCATAATATTATCAAATAACACGCTGACACGAGGCAGGTATCCAGAATCTTCTAAAAAGGTAATCGCAAGATAAAACGCAAACACATAAGGTAAAATTAAAGCTATTATCCATTGGAAGCTAATTATAAAAATACCGTACTCTCCAATTAAAACATTCAAAAATACACTTGGCATATTGTTGGCAATTGCCGAGTAAACGTCATAACCAACCGAATGGAAAGAGCCGTCAACAAACACACGAAAGCCAGTTTGGAAACCACCATCGTAAAATAAATAACGATATGTAAAAACACTGTCGTATCCAGCGAAAAATCCAAAAATACCCTCAAACACATTGCGGAAGAATGGGACTATCAGCCCATCCACCAACATTATTAATGGCATACGCAACAAGCGACCACCAAAAACCACAACACCAACAAGCAAAACCATTACAAGACTTGCAATCGGCAACCCTGGAAAGGGTTTTACCATTTTGTCGCCAAGCTTGTCCAAAAAGCTGGACCGCCTGCCTCTTGTGTTTTCACATCCATCTCCATTAAAATTACAAGAACGGTTACAAATGTCCCTTGCCGCAGCCCACGGGCAACCTTCGCACTTTCTACAAGCAACAAATTTCTCCATCTCCGCCTGCATCAATAGGGCTTCTAGGTGGAATATCAACTTATCAAAACCTTGTCTTTTCACCGCAATGGTTTCAACAACAGGCGCGCCCAATTCTTCTTCCAGCTTTTTAACATCAATATCAACACCGTGGCGCTTGGCAACATCCATCATATTTAGGGCATAAACCGTCGGAATGTCGTGGCGTGTCAGCTCCATTGCAAGACGCAAATTGCGTTCTAAATTGCTGGCATCAAGCACACAAATTACAGCCAAAGCCCCACTTTCCACAAAACGAGCAGCAACCGCCTCCGCTTCGCTGGTAGGGGTGAGAGAGTAGACACCAGGCACATCAATCAGCGTATATTCGTTGAAACCAACCTCAAAACGCCCCTCAGTAAAGTTTACTGTCGTACCTGAAAAATTGGAGCTTATAACGTTAATCCCAGTAAGTTCGGAAAAGAACACACTTTTACCCACATTGGGATTACCCATCAACAAAATTTTATTTGGTTTATTCAATGCTTTGTCATCCACCTGCACATTATGGCAACTCATCTAGTCGAAACCTCCTTGACGGATATTTGGGTAGCTATGTCCTTGCCCAATGCCACAGAAAAAGCGTTTTCTACCCGCAAAAGCACTGGTCCACCAAAAGCATATCGGCTTTCAATTGAAATCCTAGCACCAACCCGCAAGCCGATATTCTCTAAAAGTCCAACCCCAGGCACGGAAGCAACTTGAAAAACCCTGCCCTTCTCTGCATCATATAAATTTATCATCAGTACACCTCTCTAGTATTCCTAGTGACTTACTATGTTTTTAATATTATCATAATCTCATCCCGCCTGTCAACACCTTTATTTAGAAATTACATAGCAAGTATAAAAAAATCGCATATAATGGACAAAATAGTTCTTGACAAATTTAAGGGTTTAGTATAATATAAGAACATATAAACATATGAATAATTATTCATACAAAAAATGGAGGTTAGGATGAGCAACGAAAGAAGGTTATGTTGTGCAGATTGCGTAAACCCTGAGAGGGTAGAGCAGATAAGAAAAAACATGGTTAGGGAAGAAACCCTTTACGACATTGCAGATTTCTTTAAGATTTTGGGAGATTCTACACGATTAAAAATATTATTTGCTCTGCTAGGAAGCGAAGTTTGCGTGGGCGACTTATCCACGGCACTCGGCATAAGCCAGTCCTCCGTTTCCCATCAATTACGTATTTTAAGGCAAAATAATGTGGTAAAGTTTCGAAAACAGGGCAAGGCTGTGTTTTATTCTTTAGATGACACACACGTGGAAACCCTGCTAAGTGAAGGTCTGGAGCATTTGCTTCAAAAGAATATATATGAGGAGGTTCCAAAATGTCCCAATCTAGTATAACCGCAAGCAATGTAACACCACCACAAAGAGCCTTCGGTGGACTTAATACAGGCTTAAAAATACGATTGGCACGCTACACTGTTGGAGGTATAATCTACATCGTAGCTCTGCTGGCGGGATGGAGTGGAAATTTATTTAACTTGTCCTTTAACAACCCTTTTGCTGGGCTATACGGACAACCTGCCACCTGGATGTTCATTGCATCTTATGCCATTTTCGGCTTCGACGTTTTGTTTAATGCAGTCAAAAACATACTTAAAAAGCAGGTTTTTAACGAATTTTTTCTAATGTCAATCGCAACCATTGCGGCAATTTACATAGGAATGTATTACGAAGCTGTACTTGTTATGATATTTTTCCAAGTGGGTGAGTTTTTCCAAGATATGGCTGTAAATCGCTCTCGTAAGTCTATTAAGGACTTGATGGACATTAAGGCAGAATACGCTAACCTTATTATGGGTGACACAGTGGAAAAGGTTGACCCCCAAGACGTAAAAGTCGGTAGTATCATTTTAGTTAAACCTGGTGAGAAGGTGCCTTTGGATGGTATTGTTTTGGAGGGTTCAAGCCAAGTGGATTCTTCGTCCCTTAGTGGCGAGTCTGTACCAAGGTCGGTTCATGTTGGGGATACTGTTTTAAGTGGAGTAGTAAACCTTACTTCTCTGTTGAGGATTGAAGTGTCAAAGGACTACGAAAACTCAACCGCCGCCAGAATTATGGACATGGTGGAAAATGCCGCCAGCAAAAAATCGCAAACAGAGCGTTTTATAACAAAATTTGCTAAAATTTATACACCAATCGTTACCATTTCAGCGTTATTGTTAATGTTTATACCTATCCTATTTTTCCCTAACGCAGAACCCAGTGAATGGATTTTCCGTGGCATCATTTTCCTAATGGTTTCTTGTCCGTGTGCCTTGCATCTTTCAGTGCCTTTAAGTTTTTTCAGCGGTGTTGGCTCGTCATCTGCCAAGGGCGTTTTGGTTAAGGGTAGCACCTATTTAGAAGTGCTTGCAAATGTGGATGCAGTGGTTTTTGACAAAACTGGCACAATTACAAAAGGTGTGTTTAATGTAACAGAAATTGTACCATCGGCAGGTGTCAGTCACGAAGATTTGCTAGAAACTGCCGCTGGCATAGAATCTTTTTCCAACCACCCCATTGCCAAGTCTATTGTAGCCGAATACAAAAAAAGCAACGACACACCATCAAGCTTTGAAGTTGAAGACTTTGAGGAAATTCACGGAAAAGGACTTAAAGCCAAGGTAAATGGGGTTACGGTTTTAGCAGGCAACGGCAAGTTGATGGAAGCCAATAACATAAATCACACAGAAGACAAAAATGGTGCTGGCTCCGTGGTTTATGTGGCACGTGATGGTACATTTTTGGGTCATATCATAATTTCGGACATCATCAAAGAAGATGCCACTGAAGCCTTGCAAGCCCTTAAAACCGCAGGCATAAAAAAGACGGTTATGCTAAGTGGCGACCGCATCCCTGCCGCTCTTGCTGTTGCCACAGCCGTTGGTATTGACGAGGTTCATGCAGAACTTATGCCTGACGAGAAGGTGGATATGGTTGAAAAACTGTACAACGCACACCCCGATTGGAAAATCGCCTTTGTTGGCGATGGCATTAACGATGCACCCGTACTCAGTCGTGTGGATGTTGGTATCGCAATGGGTGGTATTGGCTCAGATGCGGCGGTAGAGGCAGCCGACGTGGTAATTATGACCGACGAAATCTCTAAACTTGCCCCTGCAATCGCCATCGCCCGAAACACCATGGCAATTGTAAAACAAAACATAGGTTTTGTTATGGTAGTTAAATTTGTGGTTTTAGGGCTTGCCATTTTTGGTCACGCAAACATCTTTTGGGCTGTCGTGGCAGATTCTGGGGTAACATTCGTTGCAGCACTTAATTCTATACGCAAAAAATAAGGAAGCAAAAACCCCTCCACAACTCTTTGGAGGGGTTTTTAGTTTTCTAAAATTCAACTAATTCTTCACGTTTAGGACCATTGGACAACCAAGTAATCGGCACACCAATCTGCTTCTCAATAAATTTCACATAAGATTTGGCGTTTTCTGGCAGGTCGGCGAATTTACGAATACCTCTAATATCTTGCTTAAAGCCTGGTAAAATTTCGTATACAGGCTTGGCAAAGTCTAGTAGGGACGGAGCTGGGAAATCAGTTGTTTGCTTGCCGTTTATCTCATAAGCCACGCAAACAGGTATTTCGTCCAAATAAGATAAAGTATCAATATTTGTCATGGCAACCTCGGTTGCCCCTTGACATTGCACCCCGTATCTGGTTGCAACGGCGTCAAAATAACCTACACGGCGGGGACGACCCGTCAACGCACCAAACTCGCCAGCGTGACCGCCACGCAAACGAAGCTCGTTAGCTTCGTCACCAAAAAGCTCCACCACAAAAGGTCCAGCACCAACGCAGGACGAATATGCCTTGGTTACAGCTAAAATATTGGTTATCGCATACGGTGGAATACCCGCACCAACAGATGCAAAGCCCGCCAAAGTGTGGCTGGAGGTTACATAGGGATAAATACCCATGCCCACATCACGCAACGCCCCCAACTGCCCTTCCAACAAAATGTTTTTGCCTTGTTCACGGGCATCACGCAAAAACGCTGTTGCATCGCCCATATGCTTTTCAACAAAGGGGCGGAATTTTACAATGCGTTCATAAATATCCATATATTTCACAGGCTCGGCTTTATACACGCCGACCAACGTTAAATTGACTTTCTCATAAAGATGCTCTAAACGGGTTTTGAAATGGGCATCGTCAAAAATCTCATTAAGTTGAATAGCTTCTTTGAAGTATTTTTCGGCATAAAAAGGAGCGATACCCGATTTTGTAGAGCCAAATTGACGGTCGCCTCTACGTTCTTCTTCCAGTTCATCCAGCAAAATATGATGAGGAAGAAGCAAAGGAACACGCTGGTCCAACATCAATTGGAATTTAAGGTCTGGCACAATTTCCAACACCTTGGCAATTTCTTTTTCTAGATATTCCAGGTTTAACGCACAACCATTGCCAATGATATTTACCACATTTTCATAAAACATACCAGACGGCATTTGATGCAGTGCAAATTTTCCATATTCGTTTAGAATGGTGTGACCCGCATTACCGCCACCTTGGAAACGCACAACAACATCTGCCTGACCCGCCTTAATATCGGTTATCTTACCCTTGCCTTCGTCGCCCCAGTTTGCACCAACGATTGCCGTTATCTTACTTTTACTCATATCGTCAACCCCTTAGAGTTTTTCAAAATTATATTCCAAAAATTCATTGTACCACAGCATTTTCCAATTTGCAAATTATTTATTTTGTTGCTGATGTTGTGGGTATTAAATCGCCACACACAATGCAGTCCCCTAATTACACTTTCAAATGCTCGCTCTCAGTGTTGTCATTCCAGTTTGCTAAGGTTGGAAGAACATAGTTTGCAAGAAATTCTTCGGTTTGCTGGGTTGCCCTACCCGTGTAATTAGCGGGGTCAAGTAGGCTCGTTAGATGTTCCAGTGTGGTGTCAAAGGTTGGGTCTGTAGCAATCCTCTCCAATAGGTCATTTTGCCCACCCTGCTCCTTTACATTTGCCGCCGCCGCCATAGAATGAACACGGATTGCCTCATGCAAATCTTGGCGGTTGCCCCCACGTTTAACCCCGTCCATCATAATGTTTTCTGTTGCCATAAAAGGCAACTCTGACATAATGCGGGCATGGATAATTTTAGGATAAACCACTAAGCCACCCGCCACATTTATGTAGAGATTTAGCACGCCGTCCATTGCCAAAAATGATTCTGGCACTGCAATGCGTTTGTTGGCAGAATCGTCTAGCGTTCGCTCTAACCATTGTGCCGCCGCCGTGTGTGCGGTGTTCTGCCCCTGTGCGATAATATGACGACAAAGGGCATTCATCCGCTCGGCACGCATGGGGTTGCGTTTGTAAGCCATGGCAGACGAGCCGATTTGTGACTTTTCAAAAGGTTCTTCCATTTCTTTTAGATGAGCCAGCAAACGTAAGTCATTAGCAAATTTGCTGGCAGACTGGGCAACCTGCCCCAGCACATTAACAAAACGAGAATCGACTTTACGGCTATATGTCTGCCCGCTAACTGGATAAACGGCAGGAAAGTCAAATTCCAATGCAATTATATCTTCCAGTTTTTTAACTTTGTCTGCATCACCGTCAAAAAGCTCCAAAAAACTAGCATGGGTGCCAGTAGTGCCTTTACTGCCTAAAAATTTAAGGTTGGACAGCACAAAGTTGATTTCTTCCAAATCCAAAAGTAGGTCGTGCATCCACAGGGTTGCACGCTTGCCCACGGTTGTCAACTGGGCAGGCTGAAAATGGGTAAAGCCAAGGGTTGGCAGGGATTTGTGCTTCTGTGTAAAGTCAGCTAAAACCGACAGAGTTTTTAGTATTTTGTTTTTTACCAAGCGTAAGGCTTCTCGTTGTATTATCAAGTCACCATTGTCTACAACATAGGCAGATGTTGCTCCGAGGTGGATAATAGCCGAAGCAGAAGTACACTGCTCTCCAAAAGCGTGTACGTGAGCCATCACATCATGCCTAACCTCTCGCTCAATTTCCGCTGAACGGTCAAAATTGATATTGTCAACAAATCGCTCCATTTCAGTAATCTGGGCTTCACTTATACTAAGTCCCAGTCGCCTTTGACCCTTCGCCAAAGCAACCCAAAGTTTACGCCAAGTCTGCACCCTGTTCTGCTCAGAAAACAATCTTTGCATCTCTTTTCCTGCATACCTGCTTGACAAAGGCGAAATATAACCTGTTTTATCCATCGTATCTCCTCTTAATCAATATTATTTATATTGACGATAGTCGTTTGAAATTTTGCGGTATCGCCTGTATGACTGGGACGGGCAATGCCCGCCCCTACCAGAGATACAACTCATTATGGGCGGGTGTTAGGTGGATATTCTCCCGAAAAACAAGCATGACAAAAGCCAATATCCTTTGCATCGGGTATAATGCTGGCAAGGTCGTTTATATCTAGGTGTGCTAAGCTATCAGCACCGATAATTTTGCAAATATCATCCTCTGTGTTGCCATGGCTAATAAGCTGGATAGAATCTGGCACATCTGTCCCAAAATAGCAGGGATGACGAAATGCAGGGCTGGACATACGCAAATGCACCTCTTTAACACCAATTTCCCGCAACATTTTAATGATAATGCTGTTTGTTGTCCCCCTAACCATGCTGTCATCCACAAGCACCACTCGCTTGCCCTCTAAATATTTACGCAATGGGTTCAGTTTTAAGCGTACGGCAGCTTCACGGCTCATTTGGTCGGGACGTATAAATGTTCTGCCAGCGTATCGGTTCTTTCCAAAACCCTCCTCATAAGGTATACCCGACTCCTCCGAATATCCCATAGCCGCAGGGATACCAGAATCTGGCACACCAATAACAATATCGGCTTCCACAGGTTTAACCTTGGCAAGCAATCGCCCGCTTAACCTACGAGCGTCGTTCACCAGCTGACCATGAATTGTAGAATCTGGTCTTGCAAAGTAAATATACTCAAAAATACAAAGGCTACTTTTAGTTTTATCACAATTTTCAGTATTGGAGTGCAAAACACCATCTTTTACTACGATAACCTCACCAGGCAACACTTCACGCACAAACTTAGCGTCAACAGCATCCAAAGCACAAGTTTCAGAAGCAAACACCAGAGAACCATCCGCACATTCCCCATAACATAGAGGCCTAAAACCGTTAGGGTCACGTGCCACAATCATCTTGCTTGGGGACATAATAACTAGAGAATACGCCCCTTTTAATATTGACATGACCTTTGCCACGGCTGCTTCCACAGACCCAGATGCAAGTCTGTTGCGTGCAATGGCGTATGCAATAATCTCCGTATCTGTGTTTGAACGATAGATTGCCCCTTCAAGCTGATATTCTTCACGAAGTTTGTCGGCATTGGTTATATTGCCGTTATGACTAATCGCCAACTGTCCCTTGGCATAATTTACCACCAATGGCTGCGCACTATTTTTATCGGTGCGGTTGCCCGCTGTAGAATAACGGCAATGGGCAATCGCCATAACCCCTTCTAATCCATTAATGATTTTATCGTCAAAAACCTCCTCAACCAGCCCAACGTCTTTATAAAAATAAATTTCCCTGTCGGAATTAACAGCAATACCGCAAGCTTCCTGCCCACGGTGTTGCAAAGCCATTAGTCCCAAATAAGCCTTGGTAGCCAACTGGTTGCCTGTCGCATTTTGATTGTAAATCCCAAAAACACCACATTCTTCACGAATATCATCAAACATTTTTATGTCCCCAACTTTCTTCAGTATGTTTTGTTATAAGTCTATCAGATAATTTGTCGCTTGTCAAATTATCTTGGCGAAGGATTTTATAAACCTTGTTTATTAGGGTCGGCATTTTCATATGCAAAAATTCTTGAAATATTCTTGAAAAATTTATCCAGTTGTGGTATAATTCTTTGGCGAGGAGATTGGCTGATTATGGAGATGGTTCACAAATCTGTTTTGTTGGCGGAAACGCTGGATTATTTGAATATTCGCACGGATGGAGTGTATATAGATGCCACTTTGGGTGGTGGGGGTCACTCATCTGAAATTGCTAAAAAACTGGGAAGTGGGCTTCTGGTTGGTGTTGACCAAGACGACTTTGCCATACAGCAAGCGTCGGCGGTTTTATCGAAATTAGATAAAAACACCAAAATCGTTCGTGCAAACTTTTCAGAAATTGACAAAATTGTGTCTGAGGCACAAATTTCCAGTGCTGACGGTGTTTTGATGGATTTAGGTGTGTCATCCTTCCAATTAGACGATGCAACTCGTGGATTTTCCTATATGCACGATGCTCCGCTAGATATGCGGATGAACCAAAACCACCAAATGTCCGCATGCGATGTGGTAAATTCCTATAGCGAAGATGAATTACGTAATATTTTCCTTAGTTATGGTGAGGAAAAGTGGTCGGCTCGCATCGCAAAATTTATTATTTCTCAGCGTGAAAAAGAGTCGATAAAAACAACCTTTCAACTTGTCGGCGTCATCAAAGCAGCGATACCAAAATCTGCTCGCAAGGACGGTCCGCACCCTGCAAAGCGTGTGTTTCAAGCAATTCGTATTGAGGTTAATGGCGAGCTGGCAATTTTAGAAAAGTCAATCGAAAATTTTGTAAATATTTTGTCGCCTAATGGCAGAATTTGCATAATAACTTTCCATTCGCTGGAAGACAGAATTGTTAAAAATGTTTTCGCACGACTGCAAAATCCCTGCACCTGCCCACGAGAATTTCCGATTTGCGTGTGTGGCAAAACACAAACAGTAAAAATAATTACAAAAAAACCTATTGCCCCCAGCGAAAATGAGCTTACAGAAAACCCACGTGCCAGAAGTGCAAAATTGCGGGTGGCAGAAAAAATAGACTAAAATTTCGGAGGTTTACCCATGGATAGAAATAGTTTGACAAGAGGTCAAAACCCTTATTATTCATCAGGTTCCACAGCAAGACAAGTCGCCCATGAGGAGGTTTTTCAACCACGCCCCAATAGGGTAAGGGTAACCAGAAAAAGGGTAAAGGCAAAATTTGCCGAAGATATCCAAGTACGTCACCTTCACGCCCTTGGATATTACGCTATTTTTACGGTTTTTCTAGGTTGTGTGGCTGGGGTTTTTGCAATTAGTATCCAGTTGCAAAGCAGTCAAGTTCAGTTGGAAAGTGCAACCAGTCGCCTTTCAGCACTAACAGTAAGTAATGCTGCACGTGAAAGTGAAATTCACGCCAACTTAGACTTGACCGCCATTGAATATATAGCAATAAATCAACTAGGCATGATGCCACCAGAAGACTTTCAAAGGGTGGTTGTGGTCGCCCCTCCTCAAGCTGTTGTGGTAAATTACGATTCGTCAGAAATTGCAACAAGCAGATTTTCTTTTACTGATTTTTGGCGTACGATTGTAGGTAATGATTAATGGACAACCTTGATAAAAACCGCCAAAACGCCATCCGAGACCACCGTGTAAAACAGCACAGACAAAAGCAAGCGACCGCCAACGTGAAACAACAGCGTGCCACACGTTGGCAAAGTAAAAAAATACCTATTTTGGTTATATCTTTTCTCATACTTACGGGACTTTTGGTGTGGCAAATCTTGTTTTGGCAGAACTTTGCAGGGGACGCCTATGCGGTGCGAGCCATGAATCAAGTGTTAACCCGCCACGGTGTTGGCGACACCATAACCCACCCCAACCGTGGACGTATAACTGATAGAAATATGCAAAATTTAGCCGTTTCCTCTACAGCTTACAATATTTTTGTTGACGTGAGGATGCTAGATTATCGTATGAATTGGGAGTATGACCGAGAGTTTTCCCAAGCCAATCAATACCGACGTTTTGTCACCTACGACAACAATCGTGCAATTTTTACAGGTTTTTTTGGTTGGACAGGTTCAGAATTTGATACTATGGTAGCAATTGACCCTCAAACTGGGAATTTAGTCAACAATACTCATTATTTTGTCATAGAACGCACCGTCCCTTTTTCTCGTCGAATTGAATTTGAAAATTGGCTTATCGAAAACGACTTGTTTACCAGAGATATACATTTCGAGCAACAAACACAGCGTAGTTATATTCACAACCAGCTGGCAGCACCAATTATCGGTTTTCAGCGAGATTTGTGGTGGGGATTAGAGCATCAATACAACAACTTTTTGGCGGGATACGCTGGTCGTAACATGGCGATGTTCGGCACAGAAGGACATATTGTCACCGACCGTATATCCCCTATCCATGGTGCAAGTGTCGTAACCACCTTAGACCTGAATTTTCAGCGTTTTGCCGAGGATTTGGTTGTACGATGGGCAGAAATGGCACAGGCTGGACATGCCTCCGTTATCGTTATGGACCCCAACACAGGCGAGGTGCTGACAATGGCACAATATCCCAGTTTTGACCCCAATAATCCCGCCTGTATACAATCCCTAACCGCCAATAGCCAAACTCAATTTTTGTCATATCTCGACCCAAGCTCTGACGAATTTATAAATCATTTATTTAGAATTTGGGCAAACTTTAATGTTAGCAACACCTTCGAGCCAGGCAGTATTTACAAACCCTTTACTGCCGCAAAAGCTCTTGAAGAAGGACTTATATATTCCAATCAAATGTTTTACTGTGGCGGTTTCGTTTATCGTGGTGGCTTTCGTATTCGTTGCTGGACATATCCACGTGGACAGGGACATCTTAATCTTACCCAAGCATTGGCGAATTCTTGTAATGTGGCACATATCGAAATTGCAGAAATATTGGGTCGCCAGTTATTCTGGCAATATCAGCGTGATTTTGGTTTTGGCGTAATTACTGGTATTGACTTGCCTGGAGAAAATCCTGGAATGGTGTTTACCCCCGCCGAACTTAATGTCACAGAACTTGCAACTTCATCATTTGGACAACGCTTCACATCCACCACCATTCAATCCATCGCCGCTTTTGCACCTTTGATAAATGGCGGTCATGTGGTGCGTCCCCATGTGGTTTCTCATGTTATTGATAGTGACAATGACGTGGTTTTTGTACAGAATGATACCATTCAACGTAGTGTGATTTCCCCAGAGGTGTCTGACTGGATGCGTCGTGCAATGGCAAACACCATAACAGACGGAACCGCTAGAAACGCCGCAATTAATGGGTTTACCCAAGGAGGTAAAACAGGTACAGCCGAGCAAGGCTTACAAGATGACCCCAACTTTTCTTGGTCTATTTCATATATCGGATATTTTCCTGTAGAAAACCCTCGATATTTAATTCAAGTGGTTGTGCATCAAGTTCCGCCTGCCGTCTATGAAGGTGGTTTCCGCTCCGTTGTTCCCATGTATAGGGAGATGATGCAGGAAATAATTCGCTTGCGTAACATCCAGCCCTGCGATGCTGTAGAGCTTACCGCCACCGCATATGATGCAATTGTAGAAAACTTCGTAGGAATGAACATACAAGCAGCATCACATATCCTAAGCGGTCCTGGACGTAGCTTTGATTTGATTAGTAGCGGAAATTTGATAGCTTCCCAATTCCCTCCAGCTGGGGTTCTTGTCCCTGCAGACACTCCTGTAATTCTTCATCTGGAAAGCGACGGAAGTCAACCATTGGTCTTTGTCCCTGATTTAATAGGTCAGAATTTAGATTTTGCTAGGGAAGTTTTGCTTCAAAGTGGTTTTGTTGTACGAACCATTTATAAAGACCCAAACAATGAAAGCATCAATTTTACAGTACACAGTCAAATGGGAGCTGGGCTTATGTTTCCAGAAGGTACAACAATTTTACTAACTATACAATAATACCATAACCTTGCTATTGCAAACACTGTCCTAATATGTTACAATCTGTTCATAATGCTTTACATAAAAGTGTTGAAAGGAGATGTTCTGTGAAAGTTGAACTTGTAAACTCTTTCGTTCAAGGGGCGCAAGGTACTTTAACTACCATTTGCGGTGAAATTGATAAATTGGGCAAGGTTTTTATGAAACAAGCCCCATTCCTTCCCAGTGACATTTCTATTGTTATCGGTGTTCACGGGGAGTTAAACGGTCACGTTATATATGCCATGGATGAAAAAAGCGGAATTTTGCTGGCTTCTAAACTTATGGCTGGATTTGAAGTCAATGGGCTTGATGATATGTCAAAAAGTGCCATTAAAGAAGTAGGTAATATGATTTCTGGAAATGCCGCAAATGCTCTATTTAACCATGGTTTCACTGTAGACATAACGCCCCCTACATATTTAGGGAAAGGTGATACTGGTGGCATGGATTTTTTAGAGAATGATAGCAAACTGCTTTGCATACCCATATTCTACCAAGGAGAGCAAATCTTTGAAGTAGATTTGCATTTTAAGGGATAATGATACCATTTTCTGCTGTTTCTGCTGTATACAAAATTTTATATGCTTTCCCAAAATACTTTTTCCCCCAGCAAATGGCGGATTCTGTTATGGATATTGACTATAACAAGTTTTGGGATGAAGGTATCAGGGGTTTAATTTTTGACATTGACAACACCCTTGCAACCTTCGACATAGCCTTGCCTGACGAAGCAACGGTGGCTTTTTTGCGTAGCTTGGAAGAAAAAGGATTTTCCATTTGCTTTTTATCCAACAATTCTAAAAGACGTGTAGAAATTTTTAGCGAAAGTTTGGGTTATCCCCATATTTGGCGAGCGCAAAAGCCACGACGTGTAAATTTGTACAAAGCCATCAAAATGCTTGGTTTAGACAAATCTCAAGTTGTTTTAATTGGAGACCAAATTTTCACAGATTGTTTGTCGGGCAACCGTGCTGGGGTGTACACGGTTTTAACTGCACCAATAAGCGTTAAAGACGAATGGCAAGTCAAACTTAAGCGACTGCCCGAAAAGTTTGTTTTGCGAGCCATCAGACGGGCAAAATTATGATTATCACAGGAGCCACCCGAATGACAGGGCTTATAGGCAGTGACGTAACAAACAGCATGTCTCCCTTTATTCATAATTTTTTGTCAAAAAAAATTGGAAAAGATGCGGTTTACTCTGCTTTTAACGTAAGCACAAACCAACTAGAAAACGCGGTTAAAGGTGCATACGCATTGGGTTTTGCTGGACTTAATGTGACATCACCACATAAAATTGCCGTAATGGAATATACCACCAGCCTTGACAAATCTGCACAAAAAGCATATGCCGTAAATCTACTAAAATATACCGACCGTGGTTTTGTGGGGTACAACACCGACATTGACGGCATTTTATTGGCTTTAAGAGAACATCACAAAGTCCCAAGACCTAAAACCGTCACCATTTTAGGGACGGGTGGTGCGTCCAACGCAGCGGTTATAGCCTTAAACGATGCAGATGTAACTGTGATAAGTCGCAAAGAAGCCGAGAGAGGTGCTTTGTGCAACATCAGCGGAGATTTGTTCATACAAGCCACATCAGGTACACCAGAAGAACTTTTACACCTTGCACCTCCGCATCTTCTAACCAACTTTACCACAATTTTTGATATGAATTATCCAAAACACAACCCATGGTTACAACAAGTTAAAACCCCAGAAAATAAAGTGTTTGACGGTCTTGCTATGCTGGTTTATCAAGCCATTAGGTCTTATGAAATCATCTGGCACAAAAACATTTCCTACGAGCTGGCACAAGAATTGCTTTATGAGATTATTGATAATGATAAGGAGAATCGAAATGGACATTCGTAAAGAAGTTTTTGACAAAAATACCCTACAAATTCGCAACTATATGGAAGATTGTGTTATTGATTTGTTAGGACCTGTGCTGAGCAATCTAAGCTCTTGCCAATGTGAAAATTGTGCTTTAGACATTATGGCAATCGCCTTAAACAGCTTGCCAACTAAATATGTGGTAACAAAAAAGGGTGAGCTTTACACCAAATTATCAAGTCTACAAAACCAGTCTGATGTGGACATTATCACCGCCATAGCCAAAGCCAGCGTTATCGTGTCACGCAATCCTCGCCACGATAGATGATAAAACCTAATATTGCATTAATCGGCCCAATGGGTGCTGGAAAAACGTCTGTTGGGCGTTTGCTTTCGGTTGCTCTAAACATGGGCTTTTTTGATTTGGATGTAGAGATTGAAGCCGACAAAGGCTCGACTATCACACAAATATTCCAAGACCACGGAGAAGCTTATTTTCGCAAGCTAGAGCATGAAATATGCAAAAAAATCCCTGAAATGAAAGGGTTCATCGTCTCTACAGGTGGTGGAATTCTGATAAATCCTGCAAACCTTCCCCTTCTACAATCCACTTGCACCTTGGTTTACTTGACAGCGACCCCCCTCACCCTTCATCGAAGGCTGGAAGGCAACGACACCCGTCCCCTACTCCACAACCTAGAAAGCATATTACATATCCGTGAACCCCTGTATATGCAAGCCGCAAACCACACAATCCAAACCGATAAAAAAACCCCAGCCCAATGTGCTAGGGAAATTATTGATATTATTTTCTGAGAATTTCTAAAAACTACTTAACTTCGGGCTTACCTTAACTCAATCACCGCTAAAATATGCCTCGGTTTGACAATACAAACACCACAATCCCCACAACACCACTGACAAGAAGAATTGCTACCAAAACCCCAAGCCAATTAGGCATTGGTTTGGGTGGCGGCCCACCTGTCTTGGTTGGCATCCATTGCAAGCCTATCACAAAGCCCAACGCCAGCGTAAAAACCAACGCCAGCGGTACAAGCAAACCCCACATTATTCTGCGACCACGGCGTAAAAGCAACGCTTTGGCGAATCAACCACGCCATCTTTCCGCAAAGCCTTGATTGCCTTATCCACATCAGTCCGCTCTAGCCCAGTTACTTCCATAATGCCCTTAGCATCCATCATCTCTCCTGAGTTTTGCAAAGCTTCCAAAACCTTATCTTTATCCATTTTGATATTCCTCCTATTTTCATAAATCATTCATCATGGTAACGTGTTTCCAATTAACTAAAATCCAAATTCGTCGAATTTCACACCTTGCAAATAGTTATTAATGGCGTGCGCAACATAAGGTACAACATTGTCGGGCAATTTGTTGATGGGATACCATTCCAGTAAGTCGCATTTATGGGTTTCCATATTGGTCACCTGTCCGCCCCATTTTTCACAACACAAGAAATAGTCAATTCGCTCACCTTGCTCTGTCCTGCGGTGAATGGCTTGCACAATCTCCAAATTTTCTGGCGAGATGTCAATACCGACTTCCTCATGTGCTTCCCTTATGGCGGCTTGTTTCACGGTTTCGTTACCGTCCAAATGTCCCGCTGGCACACTAAAATTCCCGTCCTCGTAACCAGTATTAAAACGGCGTAACAACAAAATTTTGTCACCATCCACCAAAAATAGATGGACTGCACACAACAAAGAAAATTTACCACTTTTCATAACGCACCATATCCTCTAAGTCCCTTCTAGAGACTGGTTTCGGGGGATTATCAGTGTAGCCAATGGTAACAACTCCCACCACATATTGGTCATTGGGTATATCCATAATAGGACGCATATCTGCTTGGGCATACCACCCCGTCCAACAACTGGCAAGACCTAGGTTCTCTGCCATAAGCAAAATATGCTCAATCGCCACGGCGGTATCACGGATAACCGCCTTTAATTCGGGCAGTGGCGAATTTTCGTCAACCACAACATCAACCAAATCAGGGTTGCGACGCTTAACATCTGCAACGCACACAATAAAAACAGGTGCATCCACCATCCACATTTGATTGTGGTCGGCTTTTGCAATCTGCTCTTTGGTGTTCGGGTCTGTGACAATAACAAAGTTCCAAGGCTGGCTATTTTTGCCAGATGGTGCAAGCCTTGCCGCTTCCAACAACTGTAGCACTTTCTCCTTGTCTACTGGCTTACCATTGTAACTTCTAGTGCTTCGTCTAGTAGATATTTCTTTAATCATTTCGCAGCCCCCCCTAATACGGCACACAGGACGTTTTATAGCCGTCCTGTGTGCCACAAAATTATGCCTTATCTTTAGAACCAAATAATTCAATTTTCGCACGAACAGTCGCCTTCATAGCTTCCACACCAGGTGCAAGAAGTTTGCGTGGGTCATAACCTTTGCCTTGTTTGTCCTTACCTTCTTCGACATAACCACGGGTTGCCGCCGCAAAAACCAATTGCAATTCAGTATTCACATTTATTTTGCTAACACCAAGACTTATGCTACGCTTAACCATATCCTCTGGAATACCAGTTCCGCCGTGCAGAACCAGCGGAATACCACCAGTTGCGTCATTGATGGCACTTAGAGCATCGAAGTCCAACCCTTTCCAATTATCAGGATAGACACCATGGATATTACCGATGCCAGCCGCTAAAAAGTCGATGCCAGTCTCGGTGATTTTACGACACTCCTCAGCATCGGCAATTTCGCCAGCACCAATAACACCGTCTTCTTCTCCGCCAATAGAGCCAACCTCCGCCTCAACGGAAACCCCTTTATCGTGGGCTAATTTGACAATTTCCTTGGTCTTGGTGATGTTTTCTTCGATTGGCAGATGGCTTCCGTCGAACATAACGCTGGTAAAGCCCGCTTCAATGCAAGCTAAACAATCCTCATATGTACCATGGTCCAGATGAGTCGCTACAGGTACTGTGATTTTCAAATCCTCCACCATAGCACCAACCAAAGCCACTACGGTCTTAAAGCCACCCATATACTTAGCAGCACCAGCAGAAACACCCAAAATTATAGGACTGTTCATCTCTTGTGCTGTCTGTAAAATGGCTTTTGTCCATTCCAAATTGTTGATATTAATTGCACCAACCGCATACTGCCCTTTGCGGGCATTTTTCAACATTTCACTAGCATTAACTAACATAATTTTTCCTCCCAATATTTTAATTTATAAAATTAAATCCAATTATACTAATAGCCAGACTAGCACTGGCGTGTACCAAATAACTTCCTATGATGCTGTCGCTTCTTCTGGTTATTTCGTTGAAGAAAATTCCCGTAGCCGTCAACCCAACCGTAGCAAGAACCAAAAGCGCGGGGTCAACCCCATATCTCATAATTGCCACATGATAAACCGCAAATAGTGTGGCTGAGAATATATGGGCATAAACTTTGTAACCTATTCTATACAGCGTAAGAAATATAAATCCACGGAAAAACAATTCCTCTAAGGCAACATTTACAACCACATAATACATAACTGCAAATATGTAATTTTCGCTGGTAATACCCACATTTGACAGAGCATTTACGACCATCTCTTGCTCTAACCAAGGTCGGATTATTAAAAAAGCAATAAAAACCACGATAGCAGAACCCAGACCAAAAAGGGCTGAATACTTCAGTGCCTTACCTCGCCCTTTAACAGAAAATAAATCCACAAATCTGCCGTCTTTTGTTAATGCAAAATATATTATTGAACAAGCTACGAAAATAACCAACTTTGCTAATGACGTGAAAATGTAGTCATTAAATGGCGTGAACAACATAACACCATGAGCTACGCACGCCAATATGGATAAAACTGTAATCAACAAAAGGTTTTTGTTTTTCATGTCAGACTAATTCCCGATATAGATTATTTGTAGTATGTCGTTAAAATCCCCTCCGACAGGTAACAAGAAATTACCCGCCATCAGACTAACCGAATACTCACCCGCAATAAGAAAATCTACAAAAGCACTGGCATCATCCACAACACCGTGGTGTTGCAAAATCACAGCAATATAGTTGCCCATTGCCCCGTGAGGTATTGTTACCCAGACAAAATCTGTGGCAGGTTCTTGGGTTTGGTGTTGCTCAAAAGCGTGTTCGTCCTCGTCATTATCGTAATACGGTTCATCGTGTTCGTATTCCACCACCTCATCAGTGGGACGATATAACTCATCATTACTCGCAAAGACCATGCCTAATTCTTCGGCACGAGCAATAACAACTTCGTCATCACGAGCCTGCATTAAAAGTGTATATAAATAATAGTTTTCTTCTTCAAAAGCCATAAAATGGGCGTTACGTTGCACAATATAAGCAAAAAACACCACAACCACGGTTATGGCAATTCCCAGCCCAACGCCGAAAATCATACGACTTCTATCACTTCTGGGATTAGCCATTTTGCCCACCCCCTAAAGTGACAATCAGCCCCACCTCACCCTTGCCCATATCCAGCTTACGTGCAATTTCTTCCACGGTCTGACCTTCTTCGTGCATTTTCACAATACTAGCAAATTTTGGGTTAATATTCATCTTTTTGTTGTCATCAATCGTTAAATCAACTCGTTTAGCGTATTTTTCCAAGTCACGTGCTTGGTCTTTAGAATGAAAACTGACAGGAACATCCGCATCCCCTATTTTCTTCTGCTTTTCATCAATCAAACTATACAAAAACAATAATTCTTGGTATTTGTTGTCAAATTCTTTGAAAACACTTTTGGACATATCATCAAGTTCAGAAATCACCTCATCGGCTACATCAGCAGAATTGTTATACGCATCAAAACCAGCGACACCAGCCCGTGAATGACTAAGTGCCGCCATAACAATGCACACCCCACCGCCAACCAGCAGAAGTATTAGCATAAATATAAAGAAATCCATTTGAAACAAAGTCATTTACAAACTCCTTAGGTGCTACATCATAATATCCAACATTCCACGACCTGGCACTGGAGCCTTTTTGTCATCGGCTTGCTCCTCGGCTTCCCGCTCAGCTTTGTGCCTATCTTGTTGGCTACCACCGCCACGCCCATCTTTATCCAACTGCTGCTTCTCCGCTTCTTCTGGCTCGTTAACGGTTTTTTGCCTCTCATCTGACACCTTAGCAAATTGCTGTGCAAAGGCGTTATTTTGGGTTTCAGCACGGCTACCATCGTTATTTGTAAGACGGTTCACCTCAGGCATACGTTGCACCATAACCTGCATATCTACAGGGCGTATAGACATACAAACCACTCCTTTATGCTATTCTATGAAAACTTCCGACTTTATAACTCCGTTTACAGAACGGAAAACAGATACAGTAACATCGTCATACAGATACTTATATGCAGAACCTATGGTAATGCTTGTCCCTGAATGTATCACTTTTTCAGCAATAACCTTACCAGTTGTACGCTTCAAGGCTTCCATCATCTCTGTCATTTCTTCTTCCATTTTTTCAGCTCTATCCCGCAACATATTGCGGTTTTGTAACAATTGCACAAGTAAAGCCTTACGTTTAGCGTCCATGTTGGCAACATCTTCGTTTTGCACAACACCCTCATAACTTTCATTAAGCTGATTAAATTGTTGCTTTACAGTTAAATAGCTGGCTTTTAACTCCTCGTAACGGGCAGAAAGTTCCATGTTTCCACCAACCTTAATTTCCGTGCGTGTACCCATGTGAGAGCCAATGGTTTTTGCCCGCACTTCCTCGCCAGCGATTACCGTGCCACCAGCAATAAAGCAGTTATCGCCTTCCAAATCCACAGCACCGTCCACAATTATTTCCGAGTGCAGAAGTGCGTTTGTTTTCAAATTACCTTTGGCGATAATTGTTGCATTTTGGGCAAACTTTGTAAAAACATTACAACCAGACTCTATACGCCCTTTGCTACGTCCCATTATTCCGCCATAAAGATTGACAGAACCAGTTGCACGAATGGTTGCCGCCTCCACAATACCCTTAACCTCAATATTACCAGCAGCTTCCACAGAAAAACCAGAAAGTACAGCACCTGCAATAATTACAGAACCTGCAAAGTCGATATTACCAGTGGAAAAGTCCACATTTCCAGGGATTTCTAGCAATGGCGAAATAGACAGGGTTTTGCCAGAAACAACCAACTGACCCGAAACTTCGGCGATAAGCTCCATTTCATCTTCGCTGATAAATGTATTTTTACCTTTTGTCAACTTGGGGGCTGGTTTCCCAGGTTTTGGTTCCGCATTAGTACCAAAAACATTGGTACCAACTTCCCCATCAGTGGGATGGGTGCGATACGCCATGACATCCCCTGCATACACGGAGCTAAAATAGTTAATTTCTTTATAATCAACAGTACCATCCCCCAAAATTTTGGGGTGGCTTTTTTCACCACTTATGTCGTAATTATAAAGGATTTGCCCATCTTCACCATTGGCGGCAGCTTTACCCTCTGCCACCACAAATTTTTCAGAATAATCCTTATCAGAACCTTTGTCAATACAATTTTTAATTGTGTCTTCTTTAATGCCGAATACAATGCCAAATTCCGCTATTTTTTCCATGACTCTATCAAAGGTCAGCAAAGCACCATCGTTTTCTGGCATCTTAAATTTAATGGTGGCAGACATTTTGTCCCGTGATGCCTCAAAAATAACATCTTCATCCACGGGAGGTTTTAAGTTTTCTTCAGAAATTTTACCAGTTACAATTGCTTCTTGGGATTTTAGTAGGTCGCTGACCACATTAAAATCAACTTTCTTCAGTCCGCTTCCCTCAATGGCAGCCAGAACATCCTTCCGTGTAATTTCCACGCTATTATCAGACTTGTCAATAACGATATACACGCCATCCTTGCGTTCTTCAACCTTAATTCTGTCCATTGCCATCATGCCACCACCTTTTAGTTTCGTATACCAAAATTATATCACATTTTTGCAACTATGTCAACAAAAGGGATTTGTGCTTCTCCAATTTTGTACGCATTTTAAGCATTGCCTTGGAGTGTATTTGGGATACCCGTGATTCAGACACCTCCAGCACTTTACTAATCTCCTTCAGGGTCAATTCTTCGTAATAATACAGGGCAACCACCATTTGCTCTTTTTCAGACAAGATTTTTATGGCTTCTGCCATTTCTTTTTTAAGTTCTTCTTTGGCAAAAACCGCTTCTGGTGACGTGTCCTCGTTTTCTGTGGGTTCAAAATTACTTTCGTGGTTTTGGTCTAAGTAGTCATCCAAAGACACCAAAGATACGAGGGAGGATTTTTTAATTTCATCTTGCAATTGCTCCAAGGGCATATTAAGATGCTCTGCAAGCTCAAACTCCTCTGGCTCTCTACCTAATTCACCCTCTAAAAAAGTGTATGCCGCATCTAGCTGACGGCTTTTTTGTCGTTGGGCACGTGGCACCCAATCCAAAGACCTAATTCCATCCAAAACCGCCCCACGTATACGCAAAGAAGCGTAAGTTTCAAACTTTACGCCTTTCATATCATCAAATTTTTCAATAGCATCAATCAAACCAAAAATACCAGAAGATATTAAATCTTCCCTGTCCATGGATGAGCCAACATAAATATTAAGTCTGCCGACCACATATTTTATCATGGGTGAATAATGCACAATCAGCTCCTCCTTAGCAACCTGCCCAAGGGGAGCTTCTTTATGTTTGAAATAGGTTTCCCATGTTTTGTCAACATCTATAGTCGTGTTCTTTAACGCCATGGTTTTTCATCCCTTCCGTCAAAGAGTTACAAAAGTTACAAAGGTGTTTATTTAATTATCGCACCTCTGTATTGGTGGTGATGGGGTCATTTTGTGCAGTCATTGCAGGTGAGGTCTCTACAGCTTCGCCGATAGGTTCCGACGTGTCATCAAAATCTTCCAGAAAGTATTCGGACAAAATTTCATCCTCCTCAACTGGTGGCGGGAAAATTTTACGCAAAAGCTTTTTGACAACAAGTCCCAAAATGTAAAACACAGCCATGCTTATGATTAGATGCAACAGAACCTCGGTTAAATCACGTCCTAAGATGATGTTTATGACAGTGACGGCAAGACCAGCCACAAGACAAATTATTATCTCAAGCTTTTCCAACATGGTTAGCACCCCTCTCTAAAGCTCTTTTGTGCCTTTGCCAATGGTTTTTACCAACAACCTTCCATCATCAGTATAAAACTCAATGGTTCGACCATAGTTTTCCCTAACATCCTGTGCTTTAATCTGAACACCTAGCTCTCTCAAAATTTTCAAGGAAGCATCAACATTTCTGTCTCCGACCCTCATGCTGTTGTCAGTGGCAGTGAAATTAAACATTTGCGCCCCGCCAGCAAGCTTTGCAACAATATTCCTTTTGTTAGCACCAAGTTTTGCCATGTCATTAATTAGGCGAATTGTGGCTGTGTCTACAAATTTTGCCACATTAGAATTATTTGTAATTTGTGTAGAATCTGGCAACATACAGTGAGCCATACCAGCCACCTTGCTAATAGGGTCATAAAGACAAATGCCAACGCAGCTACCCAAACCTAGCGTAGTTAACATTCCTGGATGTTTCACCGCTTTCATGTCTGCCATTCCGACCAGGGTTTTTGCAGCCATATCAACCAACTCCTAAAGAACTCAAAATAACCCCAAACGAATCAAAGTCAGGCACCAACAGGAAAAATCCAGTGGCATTTTTCTCTTGGGTTTCAAACAATGTGTCAATCAACAATACACCTTCGGACATTTTGCTAAACTCAATGGCGGGTACAGACAAAATCGCCGCCGCCATGTCCCTAGTTAGCATGGGAGGTGTCGGTGTTACTGATTTGTTGATAAAGGACGCTACAGAACCGAGATAAGACGAGCATAGGATGTTACCAATTTCTTCAAGTGCTGACAGCTCAATCTCACTAAATTCTTCTATCTCCTCCGAATCTCCGCCAACAAGACCATTAACAAGCACACGAGCGGATTCGGGTGCAAGCAAAAACATCATCATCCCGTTAATGTCACCAGAAATGTTGACCAAGATGCCGAAAACAACCACTTCTTCGCCACCCATGATGGCACCTGCTTCGCTAAATTTTACAAGCTTAACCTCTGGCACAGTCATTTTAACTTGAGAAGAAAGCATGGTTGCCAAAGCACCTGCAGCATTTCCCACACCTATGTTACCAATTTCTTTTAGTACATCAAAGTGCAGGTCATTAAGTTGATTCATATTTCGTAACAAACTCAAAACCCCTCTCTTTTAGATAAGTTTTTAATCAAACTGCACCGCCAACAAAGCGGCGTTGCTTTTTCTGTTCCTCGAAAATATATTTTATTATTTCTTCTTGAAGTCCGATTGCAATATCCTTAAAAATTACACGATATTGGAATTTATGGGTTGTTTTTGGCAAGAATTGCTTCTCCAGTGGACTACCTTTTATCATCATGGTTTTATCGCCTAGGGTAAGTTCACATCTTAACGGTTTTTCCAAATCCAAATCCACATCGCTAAGGAAACGCAAGCCCCCTCCACCAATATCTTTTACTATACCTTCAAAGGTTTCCGCTAGTTTTTCGTGGGTCATGGCTTGGATTAATGCGTTATAAATATCATCATTTTCTACTTCTTCATCTTCGTTTTCGATGACAGAGAATACCAACGGGATGCTACAAGAAAAGCGGAAAAACTCCCTCCGTTGCACACGAAAGCCGTCATTGGACAGACGCAGTGCAACAAAGTAATTATTGCCATCCTTAACAAAGCCTTCAAAGTAACCCTTAAAGACTATCATGGCTTGCTCTGTATACACAACCACCTCATATTCACGCCCTTGAAGCATATCTAAGGGCTGGTCACCACGGGATGGCTGATATATACTTAAAATATTATTTCGCTTATCCAAAATATCTAGCACCTTGGTGGTGTATACAGCTTCACCCATATTTCTAAAATTAACTTTAATATCAATCCTGTCTCCGACACTTACCTTATTGAAAGACACGAACTCCGCCCCCTAAAATTTTATTAATCTATTCTAATCAGAGATTATTTTCCAAAAACACCACTTAATCGCTTCATAAAGCCTTTCATTCCCGATTCTTTTGTAGACTTTATGTCTAGCAACACATTTCCTATTCTTTCAATCTCCTTTGCAAAAGAAGAATTCGGGAATAACAACAAACAAGGTTTTTGTTGCTTAACGGATTTTACTAAATTTTGGTCGAAAGGAATTGTACCAAGATGTTCAATTTCCATTTCTAAAAACTTTTGAGATACTTTATGCAAATTCTTAAAAATTGCATCCCCTTCTTTTTTATCGTCGGCACGGTTTATAACCACTTTGAACTGCGGGATATGTCCACCACGTTCTTTTACCGACTTCATAAGAGAATAGGCATCGGTTATAGAGGTTGGTTCTGGGGCGCATACCACAATACTTTCACGGGATGCAACTACGAACTTCAAAACTGTGTTAGAAATGCCTGCACCAGTGTCAATCAAGATGATGTCAGCAAGTGTGTCTAATTGCACTAACTTTTCCACCATTTCACCAAGTCTATCTTCGTTTGCATTTGCCATTTCGGTAAGACCCGACCCGCCAGATATAAACCCTAAGTTGCCTTCAAGGCGGGTAATCGCATCATCTAAAGTGCATTTGTTGTTTAACACATCAAGCAAGCTAAATTTTGGAGCAACCCCTAACAAAATTTCGATATTAGCCAATCCAAGGTCTGCATCCAGCACAATCACACGAAATCCCTGTCGTTGTAGAAACAGGCTCAAGTTGATAGTAAAATTTGTTTTGCCAACGCCACCCTTGCCGCTGGTGACAGCAATGACCCTAGCCCCAAAACTAGGGGCTTCTACTTCATTGCCATCGCTTTGCAAATTAAGCATACCTCTCAGCTTGTCAGCTTGGTCCATAACCTCTCCTTGCAGGCTTATTATAAGCCCTTTACATATCTTCATCACCTAAACCCAGCAGGCGCATAGCTACCTCGCCAGGGGATATGGTTTTAATATCATCAGGCACATTTTGCCCAAAAGTAATATATGAAAGCTTTTTACCTGTCTTATAGCAAACATTAACAATCGAGCCAAGTTTGCCAGTTTCATCCATTTTTGTGAAGATGATTTCAAAATCGCAGATATTATCAAAAGTGTTTATGATGTCCAACATATCTTCGTACTTTGTGGTTAAAGACAGAACCAAAAATATTTGCAAATCATCAACAGCTTCCAAAAATTGGGACAACTCTCCCAGATGTTCTCTATGTTTATGAGAACGCCCTGCCGTGTCAATTAGAATTATATCGCATATGTTTTTGTTTTCATGTATGTGTTGTATTAAATCGTCAGGTTTATAAGCAACAGCTACGTCAATGCCCAAAATATCGCCATATGTTTTAAGTTGTTCCACGGCAGCAATTCGGTAAGTGTCGGCAGTGATTAGGCTAACGTCCATCCTGCGGTTTAACGCCAAATCTGCCGTAAGTTTAGCGATTGTGGTGGTTTTACCTACGCCAGTTGGTCCAACAAAAGCAAACTTTTGCGGATTGCCCTTGGCTGGTCGGGTGGCAAGCCCTTGTGGCTCACCAATAATCGCTACAAGACTATTGTACACCACTCCAACGATTAGGTCAATATCAATTTGTTCATCCCCATCCAAATCATCTAAAATTTCTTGGGCAATATGGGGTTCGACCAAATCATCTACCAAAGTGTCATAAAAAACTTGCAACATATTGTTTTGGTAAATTCGGTTTTTATCAATGAAATTGCTGGCTTTTGCCACACTTAGCTGTCTTTGCGCCCGACTTAGTGCATCTCCTGTGGTGTGCAACATATCTGACAGCATTTTAATACGGTCGTCTTTTTCGCTGACCTGTGCAGATAGTTGGGCAACCTGTGCCACTTGCTCAAAACCATTAGTTTGTACGGGTTCTTGCATAGATGGCGTGGGTTGGTGTTGGGTTTGATGCTTGTTCTGCATTTGTGATGCCACTTTTGTGGGTTGCTGGGTTTTTTCATCATGTGCTGCCGTAACCTCTACATAAGATTTGCGCAAAAATGCAAAAAGTCCCTTGGGTTGGATTTTTTTGATATTTATAACCAAAGCATCCAAGCCCATCTCATCACGAATTTTTTCTATGGCTTCCTGTTCGGTAGCCCCAGTGAATTTTCTAATTTTCATGCAACTACCCCCTTCGGATTATCACGCTATACTCACCATACCAATGGATTGGATTTCTGCATTTGCTTCCAATTCATTATAAGACAACACCACTAAATCAGGTGCGATTGGTTCAACTAGACGCTTAAAGTATGCACGCACCACAGGTGATGTCAAAATAATTGGCTGACGACCCATGCTGGTTAATTTGTTCACTTCCGAGCTAAGATTATCAAAAATTTGTTGCGTTATTGCGGGGTCGAGAGCCAAGTAGCTCCCCTGCTCTGTTTGGGTTACGGACTGCATGATTTGTTGTTCCAAATTAGGGTCAACAGTGATAACCGAGTTCATTTCGCCAGCAAAATACTTGCGACTAATAGAACGTTTTAACGCTTGTCGCACATATTCGGTCAACATATCAGAATCTCTCGTAATTTGGGCATAATCTGCCAGTGTTTCCAAAATCGTAACCAAATCACGGATAGACACGCCTTCACGCAACAAATTGCTCAAAACCTTCTGGATTTCGCCGTAATTCATCATTTTCGGTACAAGTTCTTCAATTAGCACAGAATTGGCTTCACGGATATTGCCCACAAGATTTTGAACGTCTTGACGACTCATCAGCTCGTGTAAATGGCTCTTTATAACCTCAGTTAGGTGGGTGGCAATTATGGCAGGCGGGTCAACAACGGTGTATCCAAGGGCTTCGGCACGCTCTCTCTGACTTTCATTAATCCAAAGAGCTGGCAGACCTAAATAAGGCTCAACGGTTTCGATGCCGTCAATTTCTTCTTCTATATATCCTGGGTTCATTGCCATATAGTGGTCAAACATAATGTCACCGCCAGCAACCTCCACACCTTTTATGTGAATACGATATTCACTGGGTGGCAATTTGATATTGTCACGAACACGAATCATCGGCACAACCGTACCAAGTTCAAGTGCGATTTGACGACGTATCATAACCGCCCTGTCCATCAAGTCACCACCTTGGCTGGTTTCCACAAGCGGGATAAGACCATATCCAATAAACAAGGTAATCGGGTCAACACCAAGAAGGGTATTTACATTTTCTGGTCGTCTAATTTCTTCCAGTTCCGCCGCATCTCCACCCTCAACACCAGGCATACCACCAATTTCTGTGGCAATGGATGCAACGGCTTTTTTGCGTGCCAAACGTGTGCCAAGAAACACAAGTAGAATACCAAAAGGAACAAAGAAGTACCATGGTAAACCACCAAAAAGTCCAAGGAACGCCAATGCACCACCAGCAATATACAAAACGATACTTTGACTAAACATTTGCTGTCCAATCTGTGCGGTAACACCATCTTCAGATGTGGTTTTTGTTACCAAAATACCAGTAGCAACCGCAATCAGTAGGGCAGGAATTTGCCCCACAAGACCATCACCAATAGTCATCATGGAAAAAACTTGGAAAGCATCACCGATTTCCATAGGTTCGCCAGTGGCAAGACCAGTAGCACCCATAACCGTACCACCAATAAGGTTTATTACTGTTATCAAAATCGCCGCAATGGCGTTGTTTTTTACGAATTTAGCGGCACCATCCATAGCACCAAAAAAGCTTGCCTCGTCTGTAATCTTTTTTCTGCGTTCCTTGGCTTCATCATCGGTGATTGCACCTGCATTTAAGTCGGCATCAACCGCCATTTGCTTACCAGGCATGGCATCAAGGGTAAAACGTGCGCCAACCTCTGCCACACGCTCTGAACCTTTGGTAATAACTAAAAAGTTTACAATTACAATAACCGCAAATATTATAAAACCAAGAACCAAGTTACCTTGTACCACAACCTCACCAAAAACTTGAATAACATTTCCCGCAAAGCCCGTTCCTAGGATTAGACGAGTAGCAGAGAGGTTAAGCACCAAGCTGAAAACCGTGGTTATCAACAGGATTGTGGGAAAGGCATTCATGCTCATGGACTCTTTTGCGTAAAGGGCATTCAGCAAAATCATCAATGCGAAGCCAATATTAATCATAACCAAAAAATCCATCATCCAATGAGGTATGGGTACGATAATAAGCAAAACCGCCAAAACAATACCTATACCGATAATAAACTCTTTTGGAAGTGTTCTCATTGGTTTCGCTCCTTTACATTAGGATTTGTCCTTGCGGTTCTTTTACGCTGTACACATATGCCAGAATTTCGGCAACCGCTTGCCAAAGTTCGGTGGGTATTTCCTCCCCTACTTCAACCACACTATATAAGGTACGGGCAAGGG
The DNA here is from genome assembly GCA_009780485.1 of Defluviitaleaceae bacterium. GTDB lineage: Bacteria > Bacillota > Clostridia > Lachnospirales > WRAX01 > WRAX01. Next base: position 40,808 of record WQZZ01000005.1, read on the forward strand.
GCTTGTTTTCAACAATCATAACGTCATTTTCCGTTGCAACATCACGGATTTTATGTGCCAAATTGTCTGCACCTTTGGCTACCAAAACTGGGGCGGCGGCAGACAAGCGATTATACTTTATAACACAGGCAAAATGGGTCGGGTTTGTTATGACCACGTCTGCCCCAGGCACTTCTTGCATCATGCGACGCATACTAACTTCACGCATTTTTTGGCGTATCTTACCCTTAATCAGCGGGTCACCGTCAATTTGTTTATATTCATCTTTAACTTCTTGTTTTGTCATACGAATGTCTTTTTCGTGTTTCATTTTGTTATAGGTGAAGTCAATCGCCGCCACGAAAACATATAAAACACCGATGGTGATACCTACAGTCACATATACATTGGCGATGTAAGCAATGGCACTCCACAAACTCATCTCAAAAATCATAGCTATCATATCAAGTTCGTTGACTAGCACGAAATACACAACGGTCAATATTACAGTAAATTTCAACAATGCCTTAACCAGCTCTACAACGGGCTTTAGTGAGAAAATCTTCTTCAAGCCCTGTTTGGGACTAAGCTTAGAAAATTTTGGCATCATTGGTTTGAAAGTTGGCTTCCAGCCCACCTGCACAATATTTACCAGAAGCCCAAGAACCATAACAACCAAGGCAACGGGTAGAAAAACTAGGATAATTTGCCCAAAAATCCTTGATATATAAAACGCAATATACTCAATACTCATAAGGTCTTGGGCATTGCCAGCATCTCTAAGACTGGTTGTGATAAGCCCCGAAAGACGATTTAGCATCCCTGGTGCAAACATTCTGAGTGAAGCGAACGCCGCCACAAACATTACAGCCGTGCCAATTTCTTGTGACTGGGCAACCTGACCTTCTTCACGGGATTTCTCACGCTTTTTGGGAGTTGCTTTTTCGGTTTTCTCGGC
>WQZZ01000006.1 GCA_009780485.1 Defluviitaleaceae bacterium
TAACACCCCCAGGGGGCAGAAAAATGTCCGCAGCCGACTATTTTAGGGGGCAGAAAAAATAAAACTTTGAGGAGGATAAACCAATGTTTATGTTTTTTGACTGGACAATTTTTATTCTAATACCCAGCATGATACTTGCCATGTGGGCGCAAGGTCGTGTAAGCACAAACCTGAACAAATACGCAGAAGTTGCTACCAAACGTGGACTTAACGGGGCGACAGTCGCCACAAAAATCCTTGCAGACCACGGCTTGCGTGACGTTAAAGTGGAACGCCTGCCAGAACACAAAGCATGGGGCGACCATTACGACCCCAAATCCCGCACGGTTCGCCTATCGCCCCATGTGTACGACAGCCATTCCATTTCAGCGGTGGCGGTGGCAGTCCACGAAGTGGGTCACGCAATTCAGCATGACGAGGGGTATTCTGCCCTTGCTGTCCGCACTGGCATTTTCCCTGCGGTTAAAATTTCCAGCGGGGCGGCAATGCCACTTATCCTTGCTGGCTTCATCCTTGGCATGATGGGCTTCATCGCCCCAGAATGGTCTACAATACTAATAAACATCGGCATTATCTTTTTCGCTGTGACTGTGGTTTTCCACCTTATCACCCTACCTGTAGAATTTAACGCAAGCAAGCGTGCCGTTGAACTTTTAGAGGGCGGGCGTTATATCGAAGGCGAGCAAGAGGTCGCCATGACAAAACGTGTCCTATCCGCCGCCGCAATGACCTATGTTGCCGCTGCGGCTGTGGCAATTTCTCAACTTATAAGATTTTTGCTAATTGCCAATAGAAGGTAGAAGTCAAAATAAAAAACACCCTTCTGATGAAACCGTCATTGCGAGGAGCGAAGCGACGAAGCAATCTCTTTCCAGATGACGTGAGATTGCTTCGTCGCTTCGCTCCTCGCAATGACGGACAAAATGCCCTTCTTATGAAAGGGCATTTTTGTTTATTTCTTCATGGATTGTTTTTAATTCTTTTTGTAAGCGTTCTAGGATTTTGATGCTTTCGCAATCTTTTGGGTTGTCATGTACGTTTATGAATTTTTTTGTTGTGATGAAGAAGTTGCCCAAAAACTCAATAAAAGCTAGGGTACGGGTTTGGTTTTCCATAAGTTTTTCACCTCTTGTCTAAATTTGGTGTTGCAAATTAGACCTAGATGAGGTATAATCATCCTAGGTCGTTTTTTGGCTTTGTTTTGCACATTGGGCGGGTTGTGACTTGGTGAGGTCTCCCGCCCTATGTGCGACAATTGGAACAAAGTAGCCACGGCAGTGAACCACTACCATAATTATACAAGGTTACATTCCTCTTGTCAAGAGTTTTTTTCGTGAAATGGTGCGGATATTGTCCGCCCTATTTTTGTTTGCACCAATGCCCGCCCCAACCATGTTATACTTGCAAATGGCTGGCGGTTGTGATACAATAAACTTGAAAGGAGTTGGCAATTATAATCGACACAAAACTTTTGCCCCAGCGGATTTTCGCTTATGTTATGGGCTTGCTAATATTGGCTTTTGGTGTGGCATTTTCTATAAATTCAGACCTTGGGGTGTCCCCTGTAAGCTCTGTGCCTTATGTGGTGCATCATGTCCTGCCCTTTGAAATCACCGTTGGTACAGCAACCAATGTTATTTTTGTAATTTTTATCCTTTTGCAAATTGTTGTTTTACGCAAGCAATTTAAGTGGTTTAATTTGACACAAATTGTCTTTTCCACCATCTTTGGCTTCTTTTTGGATTTTGCCAGATGGGTTATGGGTGGCGACATTGCCTATGGGGGTTTGCAATTTCCCACATATGCGGGTCAGTTGGGTATGCTTGCCATTTCCATTGTGCTAATCGCTATTGGTATTGTGTTTATTATGGCTGGCAGGCTTGCCCCTCTGCCCCCCGAAGGTTTTGCCGCATCCATCGAAACCCGCTGGCCAAAAATCAAATTTCATGTGGCGAAAATGGCAATGGACAGCGGTTTGGTTGTTATCTCCGTTACTCTGTCGCTGATTTTCCTTGGCGAACTTATTGGGGTGCGAGAAGGCACGGTGCTTTCCGCCATTCTTATTGGCAAAATTATCCCATACATAAAAAAGGGCTTACGCCCCATTTTGATTAAACTTGAACCGACCACTTAGGTCTTACTCTCCTTGAAAATCTGCTTCAAAAAACCGTCAGCAGCGAAAAGCACCAAAATACCGTGTTGCACAGACAAAAGGTATTGTCTTATGTACAGTTCAAAACCAGAAGACACCAAGGTTCTTGTTAATACTGGGTTATAGTCGGGCTGGGCTGCCAAAACTGCCCCAAGCACGGTGATGAAAAGATAAAATAAATAGAGTGACGTTTTGAAGGAAACCCCGCTAAGATAGTATTTTATGGCTTTCAGCAAAATGTTGCTCTTTTTTTCTAGCCTTTTGGCGATTTTACCCAAAACAAATCCTTCGACTTTTTCCCAAGCAATAAAAGCCACGATTAAAACCAAATTCCAAGTTGCAGAAGCCAGAATATTTTCCTCGCCAAATGAAACAAAAAGACCTATGGTTAAAATGAAAAAGAAATAGGCATTTATCACCGAACCCAGTATAAAACGCAGTCGCTTTAGGAAGATTTTCACGGCTTCACACCTCCGTTTGTTATGACAACCAGTAAACCCGATGGTCGCCCATGATAAAGCCTAGTTTGTGGGCGATATGCAAAGATGTGGAATTGTTTACATTTACTTGCCCAAAAGGCACAAGTCCACGGTTTAGCTGGTGGTTGGTGATGCTTGCATAAAGCCCCGCCCCAAAACCCTTGCCTTGGTGATTGTCGAAAACCTGCAACATCCCCATGCTACCCTCGGCATGGATGCCTATAAATCCTATCATTTCGCCGTTTTCATAGCCACCGAACAATTCGCCATCGGCAATCCGCCCCGCTAGATATTCTTCGCCTAAGTCCATGTCATAATTGGCGTGGACAATGGCTAAATCCTCCATGCTAAGGGGCTGAAAGTCCATATTGTTAGGGGTTTTCAACAATTCTTTGCCCAAGTATGCCCCTTGGTAATTTTCCAAAATGTCCGCCTGTCCCATCTTTGCCTTAAAATCTTCAAGCATAAAATCTTGATGGCACACAAAAAGCCCATTGCTGGGGAGGTTACGAAGCAAAACCTCCCCAATCTCATGGGTTGTGACGGACATCATATAAGCCCCGCTTTTGGTTTCGTGAAGCAACACGCCACCGTCGCTGGCGTGTAAAACCTCGGCAGTACCCCGCTTGATGGGCGAAATCATGTCAATATGTCTTATTTGGTCTTGCCCGAGGTATTCTAGGGCAATGCTACACAAATTACCCATTACCAAACATCCCCTTTCTACGTAGACAACCAATCCTTACAAAAGTGGCTCGGTCATTCTTCTGATGGGTTCGTCTGTGTTACTGTTTACTGAATACACAGCTCTATTTGGTTGGGAAAAATAAGCAGACCAACTTTCTAATTCATCGTGTTCGTTATACCTAACAAAAACTACCAAACGCACCCCACCGCCCTGTAATCCGTCAAAATCTACATTATCACCCATCGATTCAAAGTTGTAGCTTTCGGTGGTATACAAATCATAGCGATATACTGGTTCTCCCCCATAAACTTGTTTAACTCTCTGCGGAGCCACTCCGAATAATATTGGCTCTACAACCTCTCTTGGCATACCCACTAGGAGTAAATCAATTATTCTATCGACGGATATAGGAGGTAGTGGCACCATGGCTTCGGTATAATAAATATAAACATTTCCATCTGCAAAATACGCCTCATATCCCATATACCTAAGTAACGAAATGGGAAGATATGATTGGATATACGCCCCACCAGGCATATCAAATATGCTAAAAGGGTCATCTTTGCCTATGGCATTTACATCAAACTCTGCAAGATAACCTACAGAAGAAAACTCCGCAAGACGCTCACCGTCACGAAATATCGCCGTTTGACTGCCTGCACCAAAAACTTCCCACCCCAAAATTTCAACTATATCCCACAAGAAAAATATATGTGTCGGATAATTTTCACCCTCTGCCGTAAATAATGCAGAAGAAAATGATACATCATTAACAAAAACCATACCATCGCTAAAGTTGGGCAAAGAAAAAATGTTTTCGGTTGTGTCTGCATCTACTGTGCTGTCATGTATAGGAATTATTGGGATAAGCAGAAAACTATTCACGACATACTCTCTTGCCTGTTCTATCATTTCGAGATATTCCAGTGCATACGTATTTTCGGGGTTGCTAAAACTCCAAGGGGAGTCTTGTGGAAAGCTAACGGTATACAAATATTCCTCTCGCTGTGCCAAAACCAACCCCATCGGGCCATCATACCCCACAGGCACTTTAGTGATTGAAAATAGAAAACCTTCATCTTCTCCAAATTCTTCTCTGGTCGCCGTGTGATAAGCACGCCAGCCCCTTGCAATTTCATTTTCAAATGAATTGAAAAAATAACTACCTTGCCATGATTGGGGAAGCTCAAATGAAAATCCCCAATCATCAAACTGCCAGAGAAAAGTTGTATTGTACTCTTCCACATAATCTTGGGAATTTTCTGTATCCTGTGTGTCGCAAGCTGTAAAAGCAAACAACGTGATTGACGCTAAAAGCAAAGCGAATAAGTATTTTTTCATAAAATTCTCCCAGTGTTTTAATAAAGGTGTTATAGGGCAATGCTACACAAATTCGCTGATACCAAAACCATCCTCGGTAATATCGACCAGCTTGCGTGCCTTTTCTTCGCCACGGATAATGCGTAGGCAACCGCCTGCAAGGGCTTCCAGTTCATATTCCCCTGGCATAATTTCCACAGGGGCGATAAAACTAACTCTATCGCTGATTTCTTTGGCAAAACCTTTTGCCTTCGCCAAACCGCCCGTTATAATAATCGCATCAACCTTGCCACTTACCACGGTGGCAAGCGAGCCTATGGATTTTGCAATATTGTACGCCATGGCGGACATAAGCAACGTGGACTTTTCGTCTCCTGCCGCTGCATCATCTTCCACCTTGCGGAAATCTGTGTGACCCAGATGTGCCATAAGTCCGCCAGCCCCACGCATTTTCTTCTTCAAATCCTTTTTGGGCAAGCCAGAATCATAAAACACATTTACAAAGTCCATCAAGGGCGCACCGCCTGCACGCTCTGGGGAAAATGGTCCGTTGTCATCCCCAACAGAATCTTGCAAAATGCCCTTTTCGTATACGGACAAGGAAATGCCCCCGCCCAAGTGGGCGATGATGATGTTCATATCCTCAAACTTTTTACCCAGCTTACCAGCATGGATAATAGACTGGGCGCGAGAGTTTAACACATGGGACAAGGACTTACGCTTAATCTCTGGATAACCTGTAATTGCGGCAACCTCTGGCAGTCTGCCCGCTGCGACGCTGTCGTAAATATACGCACCGCAACCCGCTTCCTTAGCAACCAAATCCGCCATAAGTGAGCCTAAATTAGAAGCGTGACTTCCGCCCTTTTCCGCAGAAATCCAACCTTTCATTACGTCATTAAAAACATAACCGCCCGTTTCTAAAACAGGCATCAAACCGCCACGCCCCACAACGCCATCAAGGTTGGATACCTTAACGTCATGTTCTTCTAACGCCTTTAACACATGACCCAAACGAAACTCCTTTTGGCTGGGCAGGTCTGGAAACTTTGCAAGCTCCTCCCTGTCGTGTTCTACATTTATCATAAACACAGGCTCGTATTCCCGAAACAGTCCAATCTTAGTGGACGTGGAACCTGGATTAATTGCCAAAATCAATTCTGCCATAATTTTTTAACCTCCAAAAAATAAATTGACCGCCACCGCATTTGCATGGGCGGCGGTCAAATCTCTAAAACGGGTGCTTGTTGTATCTGCTGTGCTTATCCTTGGGGTTTTCTAAATTGTAACCACCAAAAATCAAAAACACCAACACACCGCTAACCACAGCACCGATAGCCACTAACACTTTCATAAATAGGGATTTTTTCTTCATAATGGAAACCTCCTTTATACTAATTCAAAACCTCTATCAAAAGCTTTTTGGTTCATATCCACAAATTCTGGTTTAACAAGACTTGCGATGATGGACTTCCAGTCAATGTCACCAAGCCCCATAAGTTTTGCAATTGCCCCCACAAGCAAAACGTTTTGCCCACGTGGGTTTCCGATTGCAGCAGCTTCCTTGGTTGCGTCCATCACCTTAGTGTCCACGCCTTTTTCAAGCCTGTCCAGCACGTCGGCAGGGTATTCCGCCATGCCTGCCAGCACCCCTGTGGGGGAAATTACTTGGCTGTTGACAAGGGCAACCCCGTCAGGCTTTAGATAACCTATCCAACGCAAAGCCTCCAACTGCTCAAAAGATATAAGCACGTCAGCCCCGCCTTTTTCGATAACTGGCGAATATACCTTGTCACCATAACGCACATGGGTGCTAACAGAACCGCCACGCTGGCTCATACCATGTATTTCGCTCATCTTAACATCATATCCAGCCTTCAAAAGACCATTTGAAAGGATTTTACCAGCCAAAATCGTCCCTTGACCGCCAACCCCCACTAATAATATAGACTTTGCCATAATTACCTCCTTGTGTTTTTTACAATAATACAAAATTCGTTATTCAGAATGTTGTGAAAACCAATCGTAAGCGTGCTTGCAAAATGTCTGGCTGTCCAAGTAGTAACTATTGTGAACGCCTTTTATTTCCACAAGCTTCTTTTTGCAAGTTAGCGACTGGTAATAATCATCAAAATACTTTGGTGCAAAATACCTGTCATGCAACACCTTAAAAACCAGCGTAGGCATGGTAACGCTGTTTTTTGCCGTACTGTCATTCGCTACAAACATTTCTATTAGAGTCGTCAGTAGCCCCTTTGTGCTTGTTTTCCAGATGTCTGGAAACTTCTTTCCCAGCCCTTCATAAAAGGCGTTGTCTTCTTCGTGTCTGTACCCTTCATATTTAGGTGGTTCTAAGGATATACGCATGTTTGGCATAATCTTCAAAATAGGACACAAAGCCTTTGCGATTGGATATGAAAAGCCATTTAGACCGCCAACTGTGTCCCTGTAGTTGATGCAAGCGAACTGAGCAAAGCTTTTAATTTTCGTGGCGGTTGTTGCGTAATATTGTGCAAGCATCCCGCCAATGCCTGTGTTTCCATACAGGTGGATATTGTCGGAGTAATTCTTCTCCACATAAGCAACAACAGCGTCCAAATCCTGCACAATAGATTTACGTGAGAATTCTTTGGGGTTGCCGCCACTTTTACCTGTGCCAGAAAAATCAAAGGCGAATATATTGACACCATATTCCGTCAAAGGTTCGTATGCAGGTTTCATCTCCAAGGTGGTGACAATTGGGGTGTGGGTTACGATTATGTTTAGGGCATCTTTACCACTTATGAAGGCATTACAAAATAGATTTGTTGTGCCTTTGGGTATTTCTATGTGATGCCAATTCATCTCCCCACCCCCTATTTTAATTTCTAAATTAAATCTTTTCACCAACCCGATAATATTTCAAGACGGAATGATAGACCATTGGGTCTGTTTTGTGAATGTCAAGCACCTTAAACCACTCCCGCATAGCTTCTTGGGATTCTGTTGGAGGTGTCAAGTCTTCATCAATATGCAAGTTGACAACTTCCCCAAAGAAAGTATGGAAATCCCCGACCACATGGGTGTGGGATAACTTACATTCAAACACGCAGTGGCTTGCGTCCAGCACTGGCACAGGGATTTTATCGCCCCACGTAAAGTCGTAAGGCAAATTATCTTTTGCACCATCCACCCCAGACACAGAACCCACGTAATTAGCCAAGGAAGCCATTTCTGCGTTGCATAGATTAACAGAAAATTCACCAGTACGCTGTATATTGGCGATGGTACGCCTAGCAGTCATGCTGACAATTATGTTTTCAGGCGGACCTGGCGTGTTGCTTACGCAAGTTATGGTGCTTAGGTTCTGCGTGCCATCCTCGTTGCGAGTTCCGACAATCCATACAGGGCGTGGCGTAATTGTCCACACCACATGGTGGAAAATGCCACCAAACGGGATTGATTGCTTTTTGATGCTTTTCATTCTCGCCCACTCCTTTTACAACGGACTTGTAACGAATTTACACTGAACCAATTTATTCGGCGTGGTAGCGACAATAGTTTTTCGTAAAAAACTATGATACGAGCGTCGAAATAAATTGTGTGAAGTGTTTTCGTTACAAGGCTAATGCGTACTTTGCCACAATGTCGTCCCCATCTTCTGTTTCGCCTGCTTCCACAAAGCCAGCACCTGTAAAAAGCTTGCGTGCAACTGCATTTTCAGGCTCATAGGAAAGGAATATGGAAGCCGCTTCTATTTGCGGTTTGTCATTACGAAGGTAATTAATAAGTTCTGTCAAAGCGGTCTTTCCAAGTCCCTTGCCTTGTTGGTTTTTATCTATCATGTAATTGGACAGATAATAAAACGGCTTGTCATTGCCTTCATACTCATCTAAATCGGTGGTTCTACATTCTACCATGGCAAAGCCCACCGCCTCTTCATCGGACATGATGGCGAGGGTAATTGGCTGGTGTCCAGTTGCCACCCAAGCAACATATGCCTGTGCAATAATATGCCTGTGCAATACCAAATACGTTTGGTGCAAGAAAATTCTCTTGGCTGTCGTGCATTTCTAAATCTATGACATCTCCGATGTTGTCCCATGTAATAGGCTGTAATGTAATCATTTCGTTTCTCCAATTAATTTATCTTATTTTTTAATAATTGCGTTTACGGGGCAAACCTGCGCACAGACCGTGCAACCCACACAGCTATGGTCAATTTTTGACACCTTGCCGTCCATTGATATGGATGGGCAACCCACTTTAATACAGGCTTTGCAACCCACGCATTTGTCATTAACTTCAAATTTATCCTTGAACAGGTTTTGCCCAAACTCTTTATACTCCGCCTCGCCCATGGGCTTTAACACGCAAGGCCAGCGGGTGATGATTATGCTGGGTTCGTCACGGTTGTATGCTGCATCCAGCACCTCACGGACGGATTTAAGGTCATTGGGATTTATCACATCCACGTGTTTTGCACCAAGGGCTTTACACACGGTTGCAATGTCCATTTCGTGGGCGGGGTCGCCGTAAGCGGAACGCCCCGTGCCAGGATGCTCCTGCTGACCTGTCATGCCTGTGATGCGGTTATCCAAAATCACGCAGATTGTTTTGGAGCGGTTGTATAACACTTCAATCAAGCTGTTGATGCCCGTGTGGAAGAATGTGGAATCCCCCATAACGCCTACAACACGGGTGTCCTTTCCGCCTTGCTCCAAAGCGATTTGTGTGCCGTGGGCAGCAGAAAAGGCAGAACCCATGCAGATAACATAGTCAATTGCGTTGAAAGGCGGGGCAAAACCAAGGGTGTAGCAACCGATATCACCAGCAACAATTGTATCCTTGCGTTTTGAAAGCTCCACGAAAAAGCCACGGTGTGGGCAACCAGAGCAAAGAACTGGCGGGCGTGGTGGCACATCTTCGGTTTTAACATCAAGTACAGGCATTGCATCACCAAAAATAGCCTTACGCAACACGTCTGGGGTTTTTTCGCCATATGGCGGGTCGATGCTGATGCACTCATAACCATGCTTTAGCACCCAATCTTGAATATAAGGGTCGTTTTCCTCGATTATGTAAACCTTGTCGTGACCCAACTTGTAAAATTCGTGAAGTCTTGCATCTGGCAATGGATGGGTAAAGCCTAGTTTTAGGTAAGTGGCATCCTCACCAAAAACCTCTTTAGCAAAATTCACACACATACCAGAAGCGATAACGCCGATTTTTCCGCCCTTTTCAATATGGTTCAAAGGGGTTTTTTCAGAGAAATCCTTCAACTTCTTCATTCTTTCTTCAACTTGCACACGCAAAGCGACGGCAAAAGCTGGTATTGGCAGGTATTTACGTACATTCTTCTCGTATTGACGATGCGGCACTTCTTCACGTGGGCTTAGTGTGACGGATGATTTGCTATGTGCCACACGGGTTGTAATACGTATCATCACAGGCGTGTCAAAGTCTTCAGACAGTTGAAATGCCGCTTTCATCATGTCCAAGCACTCTTGGGAATCAGATGGCTCCAACAATGGCACTTTGGACTGCTGGGCGTAATACCTGTTGTCCTGCTCGTTTTGGGAGCTGTGCATACCAGGCTCGTCCGCTGTTACCAGCACCATGCCTGCATTTGTGCCAGTGTATGCAAATGTAAATAGAGGGTCTGCTGCCACATTCACACCCACGTGTTTCATAGCACAAACAGAGCGGGAACCGCCCACAGCCGCACCGCAAGCTGCCTCTAAGCTTACTTTTTCATTTGGGGCCCACTCGGCATAAATCTCCTTGTACTGCAATAAATTTACCAAAATTTCTGTGCTTGGCGTTCCTGGGTATGCCGACGCAAATTTTGCACCAGCCTCCCATGCACCTCTTGCAAGGGCTTCGTTGCCCGTCATCAAAACCTTTTCCATTTACTGTCCTCCTAAATATTTAATCTTTTAATATGTTATTTAATTGTTCTTTAAGTTGTGGTATACTTTCGTTTACTATATCCCAAATATCTTCCCAATTTATCCCTTCGTATTCGTGGGCAATAAAATTTCTCGCATCTCTTATGGGTCTCCAAGGTATTTGATTATTCTGTTCCCTCAAATCTTCCGAAAGTTTCTTGGAAAGTTCACCAATATTTTGTATTGTTTGAGTTGTTGCCCTGTTGATTATGATATTGCTAGAAAACCCTTCCAGCGTTAAATCTTTCGTAAAGCTTCCGATTTCCTCACAATATACAATCATCTTTTGGAGAATGACTTTATCCTTGTCTTTCATAAATCACCTTTCCTGTCCGTGCAACCTCTAAGTCTGTTTTGCCACCAACAACCAAACTCCTTCTGCTGATAATGTCCATATCCACATCCAAAGTGTCGTTTATTTCCCCAAATACGCCAAAAACTCCAAAACCTCTAATATGCGACTCCACGTCAATCACCAAGTCCACATCACTATCAGGGGTGGCTGTGCCTTTGGCATAAGAACCAAACAAAATCGCCTTGGTTACGCCATTGGCTTCAAAAACAGGGGTCAATTTTTCGGTGATTTCTTCGATTGTTAGCATAATATCACCTCGGATTAATCAAATACGTTTGACGAAAAAATGCTCAGAATAGCCATCTTCTTGGTTGGTGTAACTTCCAGCTTCTGTAAATCCCGTTGCTAGGTAAAATTCCACCCCTTGAAAGTCAAAGGTATCGGCTCGCAGTGTATTTACGCCCATTTTGACGGCACGGGCTTCCGTTTCTTCAATTAATTGCTTACCAAGTCCTTTGCCACGAAAATCCGCATCAACCCACAGCGTAGAGATGTACATAATGCGAAAGGTTGTGATAACAGCGTTTATCCCAGCAACCAATTTGTCATTTGACACAATGCCGAGTTGTACACTGCCAGAAAGGTCTTGCTTGATATAGGCATTATCAAATTGCTCCAGTCTTTCGTCAATTTCATCCACTTGCTCTCTATTAAGTTTGATTATTTGGTAATCCATTTTATTCCACCGCCAACGCTAACGCCATGCTGGCGATTTTCTCCTCCGCTGTTGCTCCACGTGAAACAAGCACAATCGGCACTTTTGCACCAAGGACACAACCGGCCATAACAGCCTGTCCCATGTAAATCAGCGATTTGCCAAGGATATTGCCACTAGCGATATTAGGTGCGATAAACAAATCGGTTTCCCCAGCAATTTCGCTGTTAAAACTCTTTAACTGAGCGGACTTCTTGCTAACAGCAAGGTCAAAAGCAATCGGACCTTCCACGATGCAACTACCAAACTCGCCTGCCTTTGCCCGCTCTGCCAGCTTCTGGGCGTCAATAGTTTCCTGCATTTTCTCGCTGACGGTTTCGACCGCACACAAAGCGGCAACTTTTGGTTGCTCATAACCCACGCTTCTCAAAAACCCAAGGGCATTTTTAAGGATTTGTGCCTTCTGCTCACCATCTGGATTTGTCACCATGCCCCCGTCAGTCACAAACATCAATTTGTGGTAGTTGGGCGTTTGAAATGCCCCCAAATGGGACATAAGCCCACCCAAACCAATGCCATTTTGCTTGTCAACAACGGCTTTCAACAGCTCGCCTGTAGACAAGCCACCTTTCATTAAAACACTGCCTTTACCCTGCTTAATCAAGTCAACGGCTTCCGTGGCTGTGCCACCAAGAACATGGTTTACCCCCCATTTTTCCTGTGCAAGGCGTAGGGCTTCCATAGACAACTCGTCCGCATTGCCCGCCAGCACAATGGTGGGTTTGTTCGCCATATTTGTCATTTTTGACTCTAGTTGTGCAAAATTTTTAATCATATCTATTCTCCTTTGTTCATCTCATAATCAACGTATTTTCTCAAGGTATCTACGTGCATGGGATAAAATTTTTCTGGTGCTTCCAACAACATTCTTTTAACTTCCGAAACAGGTGTCCACTTGTAATTTCTAGCTTCATCCGAAAAAGACAACAACTCGCCTTCTGCTTTGCAGATAAACACAAAGACCATTATGGGATATTCGCCTTCAAGGTTTTGCGAACAAGAAAAGGGCATGAAGTTTATAACATTATAAGAGTTTGCCTGATAAACCGTGGATGAGTTCTCCCCAAATATTTCGGTTACATCAAGTCCCGTTTCTTCTTTGACCTCTCTTTTCAGCGTGTCAAATATGTTCTCAAATTCCTGTATTTTGCCTGCTGGTATTTCCAAAAGTCCATCTTCACTCGGGTTATTCGGTTTAACTCTTGTTTGTATAAGCAAGTTTTGTTCGCCATCAATTTCTTTAACGATTATCCCGCCTACCCCAGGAATTGCAAATCTCTCCATAAATAACACCCAATCTATTCAGTTTGTGTAAAAGTTACTTTCTCAATGGCTGTCAAAAGCTCCTCTTTACCCTGCTTAGTTTCGCTAGAAAAGGGTATCATCAGCGTGGAGGTGGGTTCGCCCAATGCTTCACGGATAATTTTCACGTGTTTTGCTACTTGGCTACGCTTTAGCTTGTCCATCTTTGTCAGCACATAGACGATGGGTATTTCATAATGCTTTAACCACTCCACCATCTGCAAATCCTGTGCTGACGGCTTATGTCGAATGTCCAAAAGTTGGATAATACCCTTTAACTGCTCTCTGTCTTTTAGGTAACCCTCAATCATCTTGCCCCAGCCAGCAATTTCTTCCTTTGGACCTCTTGCAAAGCCATATCCAGGCAAGTCCACAAAATACATCTTGCTGTCAATATCATAAAAGTTTATTGTGCGGGTTTTCCCAGGACTTTGACTAACCCTAGCCATCGCCTTGCGGTTAATCAAACTGTTTATCAAGGAAGATTTGCCCACGTTGGAACGCCCAACAAAAGCCATCTCGGGCAACTCCACCTCGGGAAATCCTGCGGGCTTAACTGCAACCGCCGCTAGGTTAACATTAATAATCTTCATCTTGCATATCTTCCTTTTCTATGGTATAATTAAAACGAGGTGTTAAATGTGACAAAAATCTTGTTTATATCCCCTGCCCGTAAGTCACGGGAAATGCTGGTGGCTCGTGTTATGACAGAAGCCCGCAATGCTGGCATTGAGATAGAAATTAACACAGCAACGGAAAAAGAGGGCTTGGTTCGCCTTGCCAGCGACGAAGATGTGGATATGATTTTACTTTGCCCTGGCATACGCTTTTTGCTTAACGAGCCAGAAGAAGTCAAGTTGTTACGTAAAGTCCCGATAATTATAGTGCCTAGTGACGTTTTTGGGAGCTTGGATGCGCCCAGCCTACTCCACACAATTCGCTCCATATTGATATAGATTTAACAAATATAAGCAAGAAAAAGGGGTGCGGAAATACACCCCTTTTTTATTCACCTTTTTTAACCCTTTGCATCAAGTCAACAACCACAGCTTTCGGGTCTTTGCCTTCAAAAAGCACTTTGTTCACTTCTTCTACAATGGGCATATCAACATTATATTTGCGTGCCAAAGCAAGGACGGTTGGGGCTGTGTTTATGCCTTCCACCGCCATGTTTACCTCGGTTAGCACCTGCTCTACGTTTTTGCCTTGGGCAAGTAGGTTGCCCCCACGCCAGTTTCTGCTATGTTTGCTGGTGCAGGTAACAATTAAATCGCCAATGCCAGATAGCCCTGCAAAAGTTTGCACATCAGCACCCATGGCGACCCCAAGGCGGGCAATTTCCGCAATTCCACGGGTCATTAGGGCAGCCTTTGTGTTGTCTCCATAACCCAGCCCATCACAAACTCCTGCGGCAAGTGCTATAACATTTTTAAGCACACCACCAAGCTCCACACCGATAATGTCTGTGGAAGTGTACACACGGAAATTTTCGCCACTGAAAATGTCTTGGATTTCCTTGGCAACCTCTGCACATGGTGAGGCGGCTGTTACAGTCGTTGGCAAGTTTCGGCTTACCTCCTCGGCATGGCTTGGACCTGATAGACATACGACCTTACAATCAGGGATAAGCCCCTCTAAATACTCGGTAATACGCTGAAGTGGCTCTTTAATCAATCCCTTAGAGGCATTTACAACAATCTGCCCGCTTTTTAAGTGCGGGGCAATAACCGCTATTTTTTCAGGAATATCCTTGGAGGACAACACCACAAGCATCACATCACCGTCAGCCGCCAAAATCTCATCAGCGGTGATTACAATTTCATCAGGGATAACAACACCAGGTAGAGAGCGTTGGTTTACCCGCTCTCTGTGAAGCATTTCCGCAAGGGGTTGGTTTGGTTCCCACATGGTGACCTTGTGTCCGTTTTTGTGCAACAAGCAAGCAAGGGCAATGCCCCAACTTCCAAACCCTAGTACGCTGACTTTTTTCATGGTTACCACCCCCTACCTTATTTTATGTACCTGAGCGATGGATTGAATATCACTATAAAAGTGGTTCAAATCCTCCTCATTATTAACATTCCAAATATTTAAGAATTTGTTATACATTTCCTGTGCCGCATCCGTTTCTGATACTTGGTAAAGCTCTTGGATGCTGTGGATAATGTCCCGCACCATATCTTCTCGGCATTTGGCGGTTTTTTCCGCATCCAAAATATCCTCACGTATGGTATTTATCTCGCTGTCAAGCACATGAGCCGCCTCTGCCGCCTTAACCAGGCGTGAACTGATATTCTCAGGGATAACCCCCTTGTACTTATATCGCAAGCTATGCTCTGTAACCGCCCAGAAATTCATTGCCAAGGTGCGTATTTGAATTTCACAGCGAACAGTCTGCTTGCCAAAAGCGGTGTGTAAACCATATTCCACAACAAAATGATAACTGCGGTATCCACTGGGTTTTCTGGTGGTTACAAAGTCCTTTTCTTTCACAACCACCATATCGTCCCTTTGGCTAATCAGTTTCGTCAGTATGTGAATGTCGTCCACAAAACGGCATATGATACGTATGCCCGCAATGTCATCAAGCTCGTCCATTATTTTGTCCAAGTTAATTTGCTTGCGATGTGCCTTTGCCAAAATGGACGGTATGCTCTTAACCCTTGCTTCCACAGAAAATATGGGGGTGGATTTCTCCACCCGCTCAAATTGTAGGGCAAGGTTGTTAAATTTGGTTCTTAACTCGTCTGCCGCCTGGTGATACGGCAGAAGCTCTCTTTCCCATTCCATACTACAGTATATTCTGGTCAATCAATTGGACAAGACCTAGCAAGTCAGGCTTTGCAAGTTGTCCCGTCGCCCCAAGAGATTCACCTTTTACACGCATTTGCTCGTTAATAGTAGAAGAAAAGATGATAACGGGTAAATTTTTCAAAGCCTCATCATTACGGATAAGCTTTAACAACCTGTGACCGTCCATCTTCGGCATTTCCACATCGGTGATAACCATTTTAACAAAGTTTTCGATGGGTTCGCCTGTAGCTTTGAAACTTTGCAAAGCGTCCCAAGCCTCTTGACCATTTTGGAGCATGGTTAGGTTGGTGTAACCAGCCTGTCCAAGGGCATCTACAAGAGCCTTGTTAATCGCATGAGAATCGTCAGCCATCAAAATCGGCTTGTCTGACAAATCACGCCTGCCAAGCTTTGATAGCTCTTCCAATCTTATGCCAGAGTCTGGGGAAATATCCGCCAAAATCTTTTCAAAGTCCAAAATGGTGATAAGTTTGTCTTTTACACGGGCAATGCCTGTAGCAAGACCATCTTGACCGCCGTAAATTGCCTCATCTGGCTTTTCAATCATATCCCAGCCAAGACGGTGAATTTCTTCCACGGCATGGACATGAAAAGCCGAAAAAACCCGATTAAAGTTTGTGATAATAAAAATATCTTTGGTAACATCAGGCGATTCTGGATGTCCAAGGTAGGCGGGAAGGTTAATTAATGTCATTAGCGTCCCACGGGGATTAAAAACACCTTCTACAAATGGGTTGGCATTGGGCATTGGCGTAACCTCATGGTACTTCATAAGCTCCACAATTTTAGCTACGTTTATGCCGTAATGTCGACCATCAATGGTAAATTCTAAAATCTCCAACTCATTGGTACCCGACTCTAAAAGTATCTCGTGCTTTCTTCTCTCTGGCATGGCTACCTCCTGCTTATATTAAAAGGTATAGTTCTCTGTTCCAATTATAACACAACAAAAAGGGTTATGCAAGACGTCCTTTGCATTTTTTTATTATACTGTATCCACAATTATTTCCAAAGCCCTAACTATATAATCAAGCGACATGGAAGGTGCGTTGTTTTTGTCCAAGGCTTGCTCGGGTAGGTATGGGATGTGTATGAAGCCAACTTTTGTTTGGGGACTGTGTTTGGTGGCGTGGTGCAGGACTGTGTACATTACGTGGTTGCATACATATGTGCCTGCTGTGTCTGACACCACGGCGGGTATTTGGGCTTCTTTTAAGGCGGCGACAATTTGCTTGACTGGCAGGGTAGCGAAGTATGCGGCGGGTCCATCCACACAAATGGGTGTGTCGGTCGGTTGGTTGCCCTTGTTGTCGGGGCTTTTGGTGTCATCTATGTTGATGGCGATACGCTCTATGTTGATGCCAGCCCTGCCACCAGCTTGTCCTACACAAATTATTGCGCCTGGCTTCTCCGCCCTCATTTCTGCGATTAACTTATCTGCACTTTCGCCAAAAACCACAGGCAAACTCATCTTTTCAACCACAGCATCACCGATTTTGTCTGGCAGGCGTTTCACTGCCTCCCATGACGGGTTGATGGTTTCCCCACCAAAAGGCTCGAAGCCCGTTATTAGGATTTTTTTCATTTTTCACCTCTCATAATGTTAGCAAAAGCCGTGCTTAACTAACACGGCTTTGCGTTTTATATTTTTTGAGCAAGACTGTAAGCCGGGTTCTGTTCAGTCATTAAGACTTCGGCAATCATCTATCTTGGCTACACGTCACCGCATAGCTCATGCGGAGCTACGGAAGCAGAGCGGGCAACCCTTAGGTTTGTAGCGGAATTACACTGAACCAATTTATTCGACGTGATAGCGACAACTGTTTCCGCAGGAAACAGTGATAGCGTGCGTCGAATAAATTGCGTGAAGTGTTTTCGATACAAACCAACGCTTCCTCCCTTGCATCAGGCGGGGTTTACATTTGCCACCACTGTCCCCAGTGATGCGGTAGGCTCTTACCCTACCTTTCCACCCTTACCAAGGATGATTTTTCATCCAAAGTATGAAAAATCATCCTTGGCGGTTTATTTCTGTTGCACTTTCCCTAAGGTCACCCTCGGCAGACGTTATCTGCCGCCTTGCCCTACGATGCCCGGACTTTCCTCACCCCCAGATAGCGACAGCGGTTTGGGAGCGTAATTGCCCGTCTTACTCATATTTAATAATGACAACTATATACAATTTCACACGAAGCTTGGTAGGGGCGGGTCCCGTCAACTTCTCTATTGCCCGTCCCAGTTCAATTGGCAGTATCGCCCAAACCGAAACATTGGTGCCAGCATACATGGGACGGGCGATGCCCGCCCCTACCAGCGTGCGTTAAGGTTATCAATTTCAGTTATCGCTTGTTTATAGTCACCCATTAGAATAACTTCCGAAATGCTGTTAATTGCGTCGGAAACTTGGGAAAAACCTACAAAAACCTCCAAAGCTTCTGTTGCAGGGTCTATGGCTGGCAAATCCATGGTTTCCAAGGAAACTCTTAGCTTTGCCAACGCTGATTTGAGGGCTTCTGGGTCAAAATCCCCTTGTTGCTTGTCTTGTGTGGTTTGGGTCAAATGCACCTTAACATTACCAAGCAAAGCCAACAAGCCTACCACAAAATTGCCGTGGTTTTCTCGTACAAAACTTAAATTATCAGCCTTAGAAGCCCCTTCCAGTTGCCCCGCTTGCTCTGATAATGCGGTTGCCCCTACGTTGTTGCTAGCAGACTTGAGGGCATGGATATAAATTGTATACAAGTGCCAATCATCCCGCTCTATACATTCAGCAAGCTGGGGGATTTTTGCTGTGGCTTCCTTGTGGAAAATAGCAAGTGTTTCCTGATAAATCTTATGGCTACCACCAACACGTGACAACCCCAAATCAGCATCAATCCCTACAATATTAAATCGATTACACTGCGGTTCACCATCCTCCACTTGGTCGTCTTGCTCTTGATGGTGTTCAACTTGAATTTGTTTGTCTTCGGGTATCCATTTAACCAACAGGTCATTAAGTTTGTTGATGTCAATCGGCTTGGAGATAAAATCATCAAAACCATTTTCCAAAAACATCTCCCTTGCACCCACAATTGCATTGGCGGTGAGGGCGATAATAGGCATACTGTTACCCCCAGCACGGATTATCCTCGTCGCCTCTATACCGTCCATGACTGGCATCATGTGGTCCATGAAAATAATGTCAAAGGTTTGGGTAAGCATTGCGTCAATAGCTTCTTGTCCGCTGGCACAGGTTGTTATATGCGATTTATAAGGGGCGAGCAACCCACGTGCTACCATCAAATTGGTTTCGATGTCATCAACCACCAAAATTTTTGCTTCGGGGGCGTGGAAAAGCTCCACACGCTGGTTTTGTTGTGTGTAAATGGAATCTTCACCAGTCAGTGTCGATATAACTGGCAGGGAGTAGGCTGGCATTAACAATATGCTAATGTCCTGCCCCTTTCGGGCTTCGTATTTAGCATCATAAGAATCCGTAAGCATAACAATTTGGGGGTTTAACCCTTTGTTTTTGGCAATGGGCTGGACTTTGTAAGCCATTTCCGCTTCGGCAAAAACAAAATCCCAAACCCTATCGTACATAGCTTGCTCTAATTCGCCTTCGTTTCTTGTGATTTTGTAGGTGATGCCCAGGTCATCCATGGCACGTGCCAAATAATTCCCAGTTAAGGCTGTACGACAAAACAGCAACACGGATTTGTCTGGGAAAGTTGGTGTTTCCCTGCTTTCCCCTGCAAGTTTCTGGGGCAAGGTTAAGGTAAACTGGCTACCCACGCCATATTTGCTGGTGGCGGTAAGTGTGCCACCCATTAAATTTACTAAATTTTGTGTTATCGGAAGCCCCAAACCAGTACCTTCTGCGTTCAAGTTCTTTTCCAAGTCAAATTGGGCAAAATCGTCGAAAAGTCTAACCAAATCACTTTCTTTTATACCAATACCTGTGTCCTTTATTTGGATGGTGAGGTTTGCCACATCATCTGTTATGTCACAGAAAACTTCGAGGGCAAAATGCCCCTCGGTGGTGTATTTTTCCGCATTGCTTAGAATGTTAAGCAACACTTGACGCATCCGCACTTCGTCCCCCATTAGCTGGTTGGGGATGTTCTTGTCCACATACACATAAAACTGGGTAAGTGGATTTGCGTGACGCATTTTAATGATACTAACAACATCATAGATGGTAGAGTGGAACAAATAAGGGGCGTGTGCAATATCCATCCTACCACTTTCGATTTTAGAGAAGTCTAAAATATCATTGACAATAGACAACAAATGCCCGCCAGAATGTTTGATGGTGGTGGCTTGGTCACGGGCTTGCTTTGGCAGGTCTTCCCGCATTATAAGCTCCGTCATGCCCAAAATCGCATTCATAGGGGTGCGAATTTCATGGGACATTTTTGCCAAAAAGTCACTTTTTTGCCTGCTGTTTTCCTCGGCAATCTCCAGCCGCTCTGCGGAGCTTCTTGCTTCGTTAAGTTGGTTCATGGTAACAAGGGTTACAGCCGTTGCTTTGCAAAACACAAACACTAAAATGCCAGCACCTGTCAGGCTTAGAGGTATTCTGAATGTAGCATCTATGAAAGTGAAGTAAAAAACATCCATTATAGAAGCAAAGAAGAAAAGTAACACGCCAGCCATGAAAATCAACTGCTCCATATGAGGTTTACGCACTTTGGTTATAAATCTAAAAAGCACATACAAAAGACATAAACCGAAAACGCCATATGTTACGAAAAGGATATGGGTACTCATAACCAAGACATCAGCAAACATATATGTGATGATTGTCACACCCGAAAAAATGTAGACAATACGCAGAAATGGCTTTTGAAGCACACCAGGAAAAATTCTGTTTATAATTGCTACGATAAGAGCCGCCGAAGCTGGAATACTTATATATTCGATTCGTATTTTTGTGTACCAGTCCATCCAAGGCAAAACAACTGTAAAAATCCGCCCATCTACAAGCCCTGTGCGTAAAAACCACACCAAGCAAAACAAACCAGAATAAAGCGTTCCGTGGTTGCCCCACATAAAAAACAGCAAAAACATGACGAGGGAAAGAATAAAGAAGCCACCCACAAGAATGGCAGTGCGAAGGTCGCTGGCGAAAAAGTGTTCGCCAATTCCGCTGGTGCTTTCTCCTGCATACCAGTGTTGGTGATGTCCGCCATCTCTGTGAACAAAATTAGAGGATTGTTGAACAATCTCGATTATTCCGTCCACCGCCTGTGCCGAAAACATGACACGCCCAATGTCGGGGACTTGGGTTTCACGACATTCTCCTGGGCTTCCTATTTGGGCGACCAAAGCACCGTTTACATAAATCCGCTGGGAAAAGTGGGCAGAAACACGGCTGAAAGTGAACCATGTATCATCAGGTACCAAAAGTACCATACGGCTGGTGGCAAAGTCTAAATAAAACGTAGACCCTCGCTGTGCCTCGTCTGACCTTTGGGCGAATTCTTCTGGGTTTAGCAGGGTTTGGTCGATAACGAGAGGGTATCCATAAAGGCGGACATAATTTTCTTCAAAATCAAAGTCACGCAAGTCCCAAACACCGTTTTCACTATAGACGGCGTGGTGGGTTAGAAAAAGCGGAGTGTATAAAATAAGATATGACACACCCAAAACAATGGGTAAAACCATAAGGGGAAGCAGTTTTTTTAGGCGTTTTGCCGTGGCTGTTTTCATTCTCGCCCCTCCGCCGCTGCAATTTTTTCAAATTCTGTGTGTATGGTGGCGAACAAATCTACGAGTTTAGGGTCAAAATGACTACCCCTGCCGTCTAAAATAATTTTAATGGCTTCTTCATGGGAAAACGCCTTTTTGTAAGGTCTTGCCTGTATCAAAGCGTCATAAACATCTGCGATTGCCATTATACGCCCTAGTAGGGGTATGTCCTCCCCTGATAATTTATAGGGGTAGCCATTTCCATCCCATTTTTCGTGGTGGGAAACGGCAATAATTCTGGCATATTCCAAAAATTCGCTGTCCCTAGCCTTTTCCATAAACCTTTTTATGACAGTTTCGCCGAAAGTTGTATGGGTACGCATTTTATCAAATTCTTCGTCTGTTAGTTTGCCTGGTTTGTTCAAAATGGTGTCAGAAATAGCTATTTTACCCACATCATGCAATTGGCTGGATTGTAAAACCAAAGCGGTGTCCATTTCCCTAATCTGTTCTGCATACACGTCCCGCTCCAGCATTGCCTGCATCAACACATCCAAATACTTACGCACACGCACAATGTGGTTTCCTGTAATTTCGTCACGATACTCCACAAGTTCTGCCATGGTTGATAATATGGCATCTTTCATTTCTAGCACGGCGGCTGTCTTTTCCTTTACCATATGCTGTAAATTGCTGTTAAACATTTGCAATTCAAGCTTTTGGTTTTCTACCAGCAAATGTACCTCCAGCCGTTTTAGCAACAGTGGGGCAGAAAAAGGCTTTGCAATATAATCCACAGCGCCAAGGGTTAAGCCCTTTAGCTCCATGGCTTCGTCATTTAATGCAGTCAAAAATATAACAGGAATTTCTGAGGTGGCGGGGTTGGTTTTCAAGCGGGTTATAACTTCATGCCCATCCATTTCAGGCATATTAACATCAAGCAAAATCAAATCAGGGCGAACATTTTCAAGCATGACAAACAAAGCACTACCAGAATTTAGCGTGACCACATTGTAATGCCCTCCCAAAGCAGCCTTGCCAACTTTCAAATTGGTTAATTCATCATCAACCAAAAAAATCGTCTTCCGCACTTCCTGCATCAAATCAACCTCCAATTTGTCATTGTAACACAAACCAACTTTTTTTGCAATGGTTTGTTTGTAAAGAGGTGGCGGTTATGTTTTTATAACTAAGTCGCATATTTCTCTTATTTTGAATGTGTTATGGTATTGTTTTTTCATGCAATAAAAAGGCTGTACCGTCTGGCAGTTATATTGGTTGCTCAAAAGCTTTGCCAATGTGTTTTTGCCAGTAGCTGTGTCTCCGTTAATACCCACCAAAACGGGTTTGCCAGCCTCTGATTAACCATACTTCTTTACTCCCTGTTCTTTATTTCAAAAAAATAGACGATAAAATGCACCCATTTATTTTTGGTAACTATACACAATTTGACACAAAGCTTGGTAGGGGCTGGCATTGCCAGTCCCGTGTCTGCTGGCACTTTTCTTCTGGGTCGGACGTAATCGTCTGCATAAGTGGGGCTGGCAATGCCAGCCCCTACCAGATTGTGGTGTAAAATTGTATATAGTCGCCTTATTTTTTATAGATTTTTATTTGCGGACAAAAAAGCGTCGCATCATTTTTCTTGTAATTTTGAAACCTAGGCGGACAGGAGCTGGTTCCATGCGTCTAGCTACCTTCTTCAAAGCCTTGCGGATTTCTATGTTTTGTGGGCAAACCTTCTCGCACTTACCACATCCGTTACAATTTCGCACGCTTTTGGTTAGCATCGCTGTGGTTGTGGCGTACATCGCCATGCCTGTGTAATATTTTTGTGCAAAACTTGTGTTGTATGCGGACAAACAGGCGGGAATGTTGATATTTTGCGGGCATGGCAGGCAGTAATTACAGCCTGTGCATGGGAATTTGTAGCTTTTACGGAAAATGCCACGCACCTCATCGTAAACTGCCAGCTCCGTGTTCGTCAGGGGGCGGAATTCTGTGGCAGAACGCACATTTTGCTCCAGCATTTCCACTGTGTTCATTCCGCTTAATGTCATGGTTATTTCTTCTTGGTTCCAAAGCCACCAAAACGCCCATTCGGCTGGGTGTTTTGTGGGGTCAAGTTTGGAAAAAGCTTCAACCCCTGCTTTTGGCAATCCTGTAGCTAACCGCCCACCTAAAAGCGGTTCCATAATAAAAACAGGAATACCCTTGGCGGCAGCAGCTTTTAGACCAGCCTCACCTGCTTGGTAGTGGGGGTCGTAATAATTATATTGTATCATGCAAAATTCCCAGTCGTATATGTCTATTAATTTCAAAAAGTCGCTATAAATTCCATGAAAAGAAAATCCGACTTGCTTTATTTTGCCAACCGTCCTTTTCTCGTCAATCCACTTTTTGATACCTAAATCAACCAGCTTCTCCCATTGGGAAAAACTGGTTATATTGTGCATGAAATAATAATCTATATAATCGGTTTGTAATCGCTCTAATTGTTCATTAAAAAACCTGTCAAAATCATCATAACTGTTGCACATTCCGATGGGCAACTTTGTAGAAATATAAATGTCGCCCCGTTTGTCGTTTTTGGAAAGGATTTCACCCAGTGTTTCCTCGCTGTTTGGGTAAACAAAAGCCGTGTCAAAAAAGTTGACACCAGCATCAATTGCACGCAAAATCATCCGCTCTGTTTCGGCGAAATCCTTAAAACGCATACATCCAAGCCCTAAAACCGACAGATGGTTGCCGTGCTTGTCTTTTCTATATTTCATCATTTCTCCTCGAAAATATTCTTAAAAACATCATGAAGGCTTATTGTTAGGTCTGGGAAAATGGTGACCGTGAAATGTTCTGGCGGAATTTCTTTTCCTTCAATTTTTAATTGGTTAATCTCCTCATTGTCCAAAAGATGGTAAACGTGGGCAAAGGCAAGTGTATCGCCTTCCAGAAGGTAAATTTCCACAAGCAAATTGTTGACATCTACCAACCAATATTCTCTAACGCCAGCTTGCCCATAAACCTCTTTTTTACGACCTCTGTCATGCAATGTGGTGCTGGGCGACAGTACCTCTACCACCAAATCTGGCGCACCATGTATGCCTTTTTTGCCCTCGTATTTGCTTTTGTCGCAAACCACGGCAAGGTCGGGGACATAGGTGTTGCCCTCTGATAAAAACACGTCTGCACCATCAACAAAAAGTCGGCATACGCTATCTTTTAGGTGATTTCCGAGGATTAATGTGAGATTTACGACTGCAAAATTGTGGTAAACCCCAGCACTGGGCGACATCATAGTAATTACACCGTCAATAATCTGGCGTTTTGGTGGGTCTTTATAATATTCTTGTCTTTGAATAACAGACATGATACCTACCTCCTTATAAATTCCATCGACTTTAGCTGTGCATCCACATGATAACCGAAAAACAGCAAAACCGCAGATACAAGGGCATCCAGCACATCTGCCGAAGCCCTAAAGTTAAATATTTCGTGGATTGGTGCTTTTAATATGTATTCAAGGGCAAGGAGTGCTTCCCCAGAAAATGGTATCTCACCGCATTTTTCGCAAGCGACACCATCTTGCCCAAAAAAATATTTCTGGGGAAATACGTTGTTACAACTCGAACAATTGGCTGTAATTGGCACAAACCCTTCTAGTTGCAACAGTTTGAAGGTGGAAGACGAGAAAACCAACCAAGGGTTGTAACCTCTATCCAAACGCACAAAAGCCGACAAAATAACCTTCAGCGTGTCCTCTGCCCTCATTTCTGGCAACACCATTTTGTCTGAGGCTTCCAGCAGAAAGTTGGCGACACAATAGCCGTCAAAGTCACCAGCAATGGCATTAAATGTGCGGATTTGTGATACCTGTGTCAAGCTTAGAAACTGCCCGCCATCGTAAATCACAAATTCACAAAACGCCATTTTTGGTGCTTTAAGTTTGCTTTTTGCATTGCCTGCACCCCGTGCAAAAACCCAAATTTTGCCCTTTTGCTGTGTCAGAAGCAACAACCGCTTGCTGTTTTCTGCCGTATCAACCTCTCGCAAAACCAGACCCTTATCCTTAAATGTAGGCATCTTCGCCCTCATTGGGTGTATAACCCAGTTTTGTAAAGTTGCTATAATCTAAAAAGGCGTTAATGCTACCAGTTTCCATAAAGTTTTGCCATAATAGGTCTTGCATCTGACAACCCCCCAGATGTAAATGTTTGTTCGAGTTAGGTTTTCCATTGTGGGCTATTTTATGCTGGCAATTCTAGTCAGTCTGGAAACCAAAATTACGCATGAAAAAGTCCGAATCACGCCAATTTTCCTTGATTTTAACCCACAATTGCAAGTTAATTTTTTCTTCGTATAATCGTTGAATATCTTTTCTGGAACGTGTGCCAATCTCTTTAAGCATCGCACCGTTTTTACCGATGATGATACCCTTGTGGCTATTTTTCTCGCAATAAATTGTGGCTTCGATGTCGATAATTGGCTTGTCTGCCCGCACCTTTAGCTGGGTAATTTCCACAGCAATGCCATGAGGAATTTCCTCTTGCAACATATATAAAGCCTTTTCCCTAATCATCTCTGAAATTATAAACTTGTCAGGTGCATCTGTCATAACATCATCTGGGAAAAATTTTGGACCTGTGGGCAGATATTTAACAATGGTTTCACGCAAATCCAGCAGATTTTCGCCCTTTAGAGCCGAAATCGGAAATGTTTCATCAAATGGACAAGCATTGTTGTAGGCTTCCATAATGGGCAAAAGACGCCCTTTGTCAACCGTGTCAATCTTGTTTATCAACAGGAATTTTTTACCCGATGTTTTCGCTAAATTAGCAAGAATATCCACATCGGCGGGGTGAATGTCGCTTTTTTCCGCAGGGGCGGTCATAAACAACACTACATCACCATTTTTGACGCTGTTTTCCGCCATCTTTACCATGTTCTCACTTAGTTTATCCTTGGCAATGTGCATCCCTGGCGTGTCCACAAAAATAATTTGTGCCTCATCGGTGGTGATTATTCCACGAACAATATTTCTTGTGGTTTGGGGCTTGTTGGTGATAATTGCCACCTTTTCCCCTAACAACGAATTTAACAAAGTAGACTTACCCACATTTGGTCGCCCAACAATAGCGGCAAAGCCTGATTTATAGTCATTACCCATTAACTTCCTCCCGTAACTTTACAATTAATGCAATTATACCATAACGATTTGGTGTTCACAATAAAAACCTACCTTTGCCCACGGCTACCTGGCTTTATGGCGGGTAATTCGCCTTCTTCACACAAAGGGCAGTTGTCGGGTTCATAAGACTCTATGGTGGTTTGGTATGCGGCAACGGTTTTTACACCAAAATCTACCGTACCTCCGCTTCGGTCAACTAGCAGAGCAACTGCCACAACTTCGCCACCAGAAGCACGTACAACTTCCATAACTTCTCGCACACTTCCGCCTGTGGTTACAACATCTTCCGCCACCAGCACCTTTGTGCCTGCGGGTATTTCAAAACCACGTCTAAGGGTCATTTTGCCGTTTTCACGTTCGCAGAAGATGGATTTTACGCCTAGTTGTCTTGCCAGCTCGTAACCCAGAACAATACCGCCCACAGCAGGGGCAACCACCATTTGGATGTTGTCTAAGTCAAGTTCGCCTTCATCGCACAAATAGTCCCCCACAATTTCTTCTGTAAGCTCTGGATTTTGCAAAACCCTTGCACACTGCATATAAAAAGCTGCATGACGACCGCTGGTCAAAACGAAATGTCCCTCTAATAATGCGTCGCAATCCCTCAAAATTTTCTCGATACGTTTCATATGAAACACTCTCCTTATGTATGGGTTTATTTTTCGATGCTGTTCCTAATGGTAGGGGCGGGCATTGCCCGTCCCATGCCTACTGGCACTTTTCTTCTGGTTCGGACGGTATCGTCTGCATAAATGGGACGAGCAATGCTCGCCCCTACCAGTGCCGTGGTGTGTTGGCAATCTTGTCAATGCGTTCTTTTTGATGGGGTAGCAGGGTGTTGTATGTTGTACCTGCCATAGAGTATAGAAAAGGGTCGCCCACATCTGTGGTGATACCGCTAAGCTCCTCAATTATAGCGTGGGTACAAAAAGGGACGTAACTAGCACAATAGCCACCCTCGTGAAGTGCAACAAGTCGCCCGTGGGCGTGCTTGTCCGCTAACTGTTTCAAGGATTTTGCCATATAACGATAACCTTCGGTTGTCACCATCATACGGCTGAGGGGGTCAAAAAAGCCAGCGTCCTGCCCTGCCGAAATGATAATAAGTTCAGGGGCGAAGCTATCAATTGCAGGGGTAACGATTTTGTCGAAGGCGTATTTGTAAACAGCGTCCCCAGAGCCAGCGTAGAGAGGGATATTAATATTAAACCCCTTGCCAGCACCTTCTCCAGCATCCTCGGCATTGCCACGGTCTATAGGGTCATAACCCTCTTGATGCAGGGATATAAACAACACACTGTCGTCACTGTAAAACGCATCTTCTGTGCCATTGCCATGGTGGGCATCCCAGTCTACAATGGCAATTTTACCGACACCAAGTTCCCGCTGGGCAACTTTCGCGGCAATTACAGCATTGTTAAAAATACAAAACCCAACACCACGGTCAGCCTCTGCATGATGCCCTGGGGGTCGTGTCAAAGCGTAAGCAGTGGTAATTTCTGGGTTCTGCACCACAGCTTTAACGGCGGTGATTGCCCCGCCAACCGACAATTTAGCAATTTCATAGGAGCCAATACCCACAATAGCAGAATCCCCACAATCGCCCCCTGTGGTTTGGCTTAGATGCTGAACGTGTTCGATGTGTCGTCTGGTGTGGAAAAGCTCCAACTGCCCAACGGTTGCAGGGGCGGGCTTGACCCCTGTAAGCTGCTCCATCAACCCGCTTCGATGAAGCAAGTTAACCACACGTCGCTTACTTTCGGGATTTTCCACAAATCCCAGCTCCTGCACATAACCCACAGCAGGCTCGAACAATGCCCCGCCACCTGTGTTGTGCCAAAAATAACTCTCGTCGCAGATAAATGCCGTTTTTTTCATGCCCACGCCCCCTGTTGAAATCTTGTACGACAATTATACACCCCGCCCCAAACCCCGTCAAGGGATTTCTTGAAACCACCTACGCTTTAGATAGTTGCAAATATATCTATCTTGTGGTACATTATAATTTAATCAAGATTTGAGGGGTGTTTGTAATGTCGATAGGTAATATCATGCTGGAAAGACAAGGTTTGATACGCTTATTTGATGAGCTAAAGAACCATCGCATTTTGGCTGTGCAAGCCCCTGCTGGTTATGGCAAAACGGTGGCTGTGTCCCAATGGCTGGATAAAGATATGCGTGCCAAAGCAACCCTTTCTATAGACGAATACGACAACAACATCGCTGGTTTTTGCGAGCGTTTTTGTGCCACACTTCTTATGTGTCAACCACGAAACCAAACCTTAAATTCCATTGTTTCTCACCCATCGTTTCAAAATGACCCTGAAGAATTTGCGTTGCGTGCCATTTCGGCACTATCTTCCATAAAGCAGGCTGTGCTTGTGCTGGACGATTTACATTTGATTTATAACAACAAAGTTTTAGAGCTTCTTTTGGTATTTATAGGTCGTTTGCCGAAAAAATTTCAAGTGGTTCTTATCAGCCGTAGCAACCTTCCGCCAGTTTTTGCTAGTCTTTTGATAAAAGGTCAGGTTGCTCGTATTGACGCAGAGCAACTGCTGTTTACGGACAAAGAAATAACAGCATTATTCAAAAAGCGTGACAACCAAATCACCCAAACTGAGCTAAATGATATTATAGAGCAGACCCACGGCTGGGCAATTGGCATCAACGCCTTTTTGCTGTCTGATGGGCGACCGTCTGATTACACATATGAACATCTTGGCGACTTTGTAAAGGCAAATATTTGGGAAAATTGGGACGAGCAAACCTGCGAATTTATGCTACGCACCTCATTTTTAAGAGAGCTTACACCATCTTTATGCACTGCCTTAACAGGCAACCCAAACAGTGACAAGTTTCTAAAGGAGCTTGTACAAAAAGGTGCTTTTATTACCCAGACACAAAAGAACATTTATCGTTACCACCACTTATTTCAGCAGTTTCTTAAAGAAAAGGTCAGGGAGCGAGGGCAGGGGTTTTTATACGATATATTAAACACCGAAGGTCAATACCAACTATCCCAAGGGGATTTTTATAATGCCGTTGATTGTTTTATGAGATGCAAAAACCACGATGGCATTGCGGAATGTTTCGATTTACCAGAGCTAACAAAGCATAATATTTTGGTGGCGGAGCGTCTGTTCCCGATTTTAAGTCACCCAGAAACCATAGAGGTTGCCAAAAAACACCCACGTCTTTTGTATTTGATGATTTGGTTCGCCTGTGCCGAGGGGCGTGCAGATGATATGTTTTCTTTCATGGACGAATATTATGCCAGACATTCTGAAATTGTAGCTAACCATCCCGCATTTGCCCACGAAATCCACTATATAAGAATTTTAGATTCCCGCATGACTCTAAGTCAAGCCCTTGATAAAATTGGCATACCCGATGACCCATCAAAATTCGTCATACATCACTGGAAAATGTCCATGCACAAACCTTTGCTACACCGTGGTATTGTAGATTATTCCCATGCTGCCACAAAGGGCGTGGTTAAATATATGGAGAGCGTGATATACCCCAAGACCGCTTGGTTGTACGGAGGGATAGTAGATATATTAGCCGAAGCTTTTACAGCGGGACTATTATATGAACAAGGCAACCTAGATGAGGCTTACGGATACGCACTAAAGGCAAATGCTGGTCTTAAAACAAGCCATTTGCCAGACACAAAGTTTAGCACCATGTCCATGCTTGCGCACATCTTAGATGCGGTGGGTAAACCTGACGAAGCGGATTTGACAATTAATTCTATATGGCAGATGATTGAAGAAACCAAGGCATATCACGCAATCCATAATTTCAAAGCACTTTCTGCACGTCGTAAATTTCTAAAGGGGGACACAAAAACCGCATGGGATTGGCTTGGAGGACAAACCCCAAGCGGTAAAGACCAAACATTACGCAGTGTTTACGCCGACTTTGTAACGTCCAGAGCATTTATAGCTGTAGAAAAATTTGACAATGCCATAATCTTGTTAAAAAAGATTTTGGGGGTTGCAAATGATTTCAAACGACCACTTGATATTATTGAAGCACAAATACTGCTATCCATTGCATACTGGAAAAAGGGCAACAAATTCCAAAGCACCGCATTGGGTTATTTGGAGGATGCGGTGCGTGTGGCTCGCCCTTACGGTTATGTTCAAATGTTTGCAAACGATGGTGTCCAGCTTGTTGGTATGTTGCATAAGCTTGTAAACCGCATTAAGCAACAACCACAATTTATCGAAGATGGACTTTTGAGCTTTGTCAAACTGTTGTACTTAAAAGCCCGTGACAGTCAAAGTGCCGAAGTTGTGAAGGAAGCAGACAAAAAGGCGGTTCAATTTACGGACAGGCAAAAGGCGGTGGCACAGTTGCTTTGCCAAGGCAAAAACTATAATGAAATTGCGGAAAATCTGGGTATAAAAAAGTCCAGTGTACGTACCCATCTTACATTTATTTATAATAAACTAGATGTAACGAATGGGGTGGACGCAGTTGCGAAGATAAATAGTATGGGATTGCTAGATTAAATATATGACAAAGGTATATTTGTGTGGTGTTGTATATAATTTGAAAGGCAGGGGCTTGACCCTGCCTTTTTTGTATAAAAATGCCAATGTGACTTTTATATTCGTAATAAAATCAAATAAATCACAAATAGACCCACCTAATGATGAAGTCGAAAGAGGATTTCTTATGATAAAATCCAACAGGAGATTTTTTACGAAAGGAAGTGTTTCATAATTGAATAACAAAAGGCTGGCTGATGCACTAAGCGTAACGGAAGACGCTGTTGAGGATGTATACAAAGCCATGTTCAAAGTATCACAGCAAGATAGGCAGAGGAACTGCGGTTCTTGCAGGTTCGAGATTTGCGAACAAATGGTGGCTGCCATAATCCTAGGCACGAGAAACAAAGAGGATTGCTCTCATTATATGGAGGTGCAATCAAAAGTAGACTTTCTGAAAGAAAGAAAAGCAAGGCTTTATGCACTTTTGGATTATGTTGCGGATATTTCCAAAAATTTGGAGGTCGTTGTCCGTGATGCGTGCAAGGAGGCAGAGGAACTAAACAGGCTTCAAAGCATTATAGAAACGGCTTATTGTGATGTTGATGGCAAAGAGGATGCCATGCTAGGTTTCGCTTCTGTCGAGGAGGACATCGAAAGGCTAAGGAAATTGACCCAGATGTTTAAGCTGGGGGAATGAGCAATTACGCAACAAGTAGCTTTAAGGCATACCATAAAACGTGCTAAAGTATATGCGACAGGTTCATGGTTGGTAAAAAATTAGAATATTTTAGGAGGAATGAAAATTGTTTAGGAACATGAAAATTGGGATGAGGGTAAGTTTGGGTTTTGCTGTCGTTACTGCGATTGCTGTTGTTATTGTCTTGTTTAGCTTGCGAACCATTAGGACGGTAAACGACGAATATGCAAATATAATAACGGGCGCAAGTGAAAGAGTCCAAATCATTTTGCAAATACCCACAGAGGTTACAAACATCCGTCGAATTGCAACCACAATTGCTTGGAGAGCAGGCGACGTACAAGCCGTGTCGGGTCTGCGAACGGAATTAGATGTGGTAAATAGTAACATAGAGGTTTTACTTGATGAGTTTAGGGCTAATATCCTTGCGGATACCTTGCTGGATGACATAGCTAGGAATAGTTACTTGCGAAGTGCAGATGAGCTGTGGGGCTTAGTCATGTATTACGAAACAAACATCAGCGTACCTGTGGTGGCTGCCGCCCTTTTAGGTGACGAAGAAACTGTTTTAACATTTGCCGCTGCGGGTGGTCCAGTTGTGGCAGGCATGACAGAGATTTACACCTACATCATCTCACGCTCCCAACAACTTGTAAGTGACACTTACAATGACCTAAACAGCACTACAAGTACCACATGGTTTGTTATACTAATCATATCCGTTATTGGTGTGATTGTAGTTGCTACCATTGCAGTTTTAATTATTCGCTCCATTACAAAACCTCTTAAAAAGGTTGTGCAAGCTCTTTATGATGTGTCCAAAGGTAAAGTTAATGTTAACATTGATACAAGAAATGTTAACAAAGATGAAGTTGGACAACTTTATGATTCGCTTTTGGAAATCACAAAGTCTTTGGGTATGTTAACCAAAGACTTTGATGAAATGGACGTTGCTGTGCGAAGTGGTTTGACCCATTACAGGATTGTCGATGCCAACCTCGAAGGTGCTTTTGGCAATATTGTATCTAAAGCAAATTCTTTAATTCATGATTACGAATATATGCTCGACCTTATTTCGGAACCATTTGCATTGATTGACAGTAAAATGAGGGTTAGGCATATAAACAAAGCAACCAGAAAGCTGATGGGTCTTGAGGATGCAAGTTGGGACAGAATTGTGGGTATGCACGTAAACGACTGTATGCACGGCGATATAGCGGGCAATCCAGCCACTTTGAAAGCTTTTGCCGATGGAAGTCCCCAATTGGAATTTGACATACAATTGGAAGTTGGCGGGCAGATGTTAGATTTTGAATATAACTGCTTGCCCTTTAAGTACGACGACGGGCTTTCTGGTGCTGTAATTTTGATGACCAACCTTTCCCATATCAGAAGCGCACAAAGGCGCAATGAAAGGGTAAACGCCTATCAGGGCGAACGTACCAAGATTTTCAAAAGCACGCTTATTTCGGCTCTCGAAAGTGGTAATTTGGATATAAACTTCCCGAAAAGCACTTACGACGAGGACACAAAGGGGATAGCACAGGATTATGATTCTGTTGAGGAAGTTGTACACAATTCCATTGGCACAATT
Source organism: Defluviitaleaceae bacterium (assembly GCA_009780485.1). Classification (GTDB taxonomy): domain Bacteria; phylum Bacillota; class Clostridia; order Lachnospirales; family WRAX01; genus WRAX01. The sequence goes on from WQZZ01000006.1 coordinate 33,413, forward strand.
AAGAGCTATGTAGACGAGATAACGGCAAAGCTTGGAGAAATTGCAGATAACAATTTTGATGTGAGTATCGACCGTGAGTATATGGGAGATTTTAGCTCCATAAAAGATTCTATTGGTATGATTGTAGAATCTGTTGGTTCGCTTGTTTCTGAAATCCAATCTGCCACGTATAATGTGGAGGTGGGAGCGGGCGAAATAGCCCAGTCTGCACAAGTTCTAATGGCTAGTTTTGAAGAACAAGCTTCGTCAATGACAGAAGTGCGGGATGCGGTTGATGTTTTGACCGAAAAAACCCAGAAAAACGCCAATGACCTAAAATCCGCTGGTGGGCTTACCTTGGAAGTACAAAATGCCGCCGAGGATGGGGCGAAGCGTATGGAAGAAATGTCCAAAACCATGGAAGAAATAAAAATGTCTTCGGCTGAAATTGCAAAGGTTGCGAGTCTTATAGAGGACATTGCTTTCCAAACAAACCTTTTGGCACTAAATGCTTCCGTTGAAGCTGCAAGGGCAGGGGAGCATGGTAAGGGCTTTGCCGTGGTGGCAGAAGAAGTGCGTAGTTTGGCGAGTAGAAGCTCTGATGCTGCAAAGAATGCGGCTGAAATTATTGCCAAATCTATTGAACGTGTGGACGGCGGGGTGTCGAAATCTGCACAGACAAAAGAAGCGTTGGATGGCATCGTAAAAATGATGACCAATGCAACCACGGTTATGAGTGGTATAGCCCAAGTTTCTGGGGAGCAAGCGGAGGAAATAAGCCGAATTCAAAAAAATATTGATGCTATCTACAGTGCCTCCACAGAAAATGCCGAGGCGGTACAAAGCAAAGCATCCGTTAGTGAGGAGCTTTCAGGGCAAGCGAATATGCTTATGGCTTTGGTGGATAGATTTAGGATTGGCAAAAAATAAAGCAAACGGATTGCTGTGAATTTATGGGTCTACCCCTGACCCACATTAAGTATGGTTTGTATGAGGTCGTAAACGACCGTCTAAAAACTATAAAATGTTGACAGGACAAATTAATTCTGCTATAATATGATTTGTAATAATATGATATTCACAACATAACGAATTAGACATCGTCATTGCGAGCCTAAACCGCACCCTATCTTAACGACAAACCCTAGATTTTTGGGTTAAGAGGGTTGTGGGTTAGGCTCGCAATGACGATAACGAGGTTTTCATAATGAGGGGGTACAATAATATGAAAAACCGAATTACTTTCGGTTTGGTTGTTGCGATGATAATGGGCATATCCATGCTCATTACTGGATGTGCAGGTCAGCCTCAGCAGGGCGTGTGGTTTGACACTTTCAGGGACATTCCTGGTGTTACACAAGAGCATATCGAGGCTATCGAGCATCTCAGAGAACAACATGACTATTTTGTATACGCCATGTTACCAAATGACGAAGCTTTTTTAGCGACAAACGGCGAGGTTCTCGGATTTGCAGCTCATATGAGCAATTGGCTTACAGAAATATTTGACATCCCCTTCATCCCCACAATTGTCGAATGGACGGAGCTAATTGAAGGGCTGGAAAACGGCGACATACATTTTACGGGACAACTTACCCGCACCGATGAGCGGGAGCTTATCTACGCCATGACCGACCCCATTGTTCAGCGTTCGCTTACCATAGTTAGGGCGGTTGATGCCGAGCCGCTTTGGGACATCGTGGCAACCCGCCCGCCCCGTTTTATTTTTTATGCTGGCACAGTAACCGCTGGCATTTTAGAGAGTGCAAACGCCTTTGACTATTTTGAAGCCATTCACGTATATTACCCCGATGAAGTGGCCAGGTTGCTTCTAAATGGCGAAGCTGACGGTTTCATTGGTGATGGCGCACAAACCCTTTCCATTGCCTTTCCAGATTTTGTGGTGCAACCTCTATACCCATTTGTATTTGGCTCCGCTTCTTTTTCTGCCCAAAACGAAGATTTATTTCTTTTGGTAGAAATAGTCCAAAAAGCTATGGAAAATGGTGGACTATCCATTTTGGCAGGACTATACTCGCAGGGTATAGAAGACTTTATGCGTCACAGGTTAGATTTGCTGCTTACCGATGAAGAAAGGGAGTTTATAGCAAACAACCCAGTGATACAAGTGGCACCACAATTTTACACCTACCCCATATCTTTCTTTAACAGATTCGAGCAAAGTTACCAAGGTATGGCTTTTGATATTTTGCATCAAGTGGAAGTTTTAACGGGATTACAATTTGAAGCACAGTACAGACATGGTGCAAGGATGCACGGTGTTATAGATTTGCTTGAAGCTGGAGAGGTGTCTGTTGCCATTGGTTCTTTTCGTCCTGAAATAGCTGCCGAAATGCCCGAAGGCATTTTATTTTCAAACCCCTTTTTTGCAGACCATTACGCAATGCTATCTCGCTCAACTTTACCAAATATTGGTGTTAATGAAGTTATGTACACACGGGTTGGCGTGGTTACAAACACCATATATGAAACCCGATTTAACACACTTTTTCCAGACCACATAAATTTACTGTTATATCCCGACTTGGACACAATGTTCGATGCCCTTTATAACGGTGAAATCGACCTTGCATTTACCAGCCACAGCAGGCTTTTGCGTTTGACTAACTTCCATGAGTGGGTGGGCTTTAAGGCCAATATCATATTCGACGAACCCTATGACGTTATATTTTGCTTAGCGGAGGATGAGCATCTTCTGCTTTCCATCATCAACAAATCCCTGATGGTGATTGATACAGAATCTATTGTAAACGAATGGATGGGCAGAACCTTCGATTACACAACCATGCTGGCACAGGCACAACGCCCATGGTTTATTGGCATCATAGTCTTACTTGTTTCCGTACTTGCCCTATCAGCCGTTTTGGTAAATATACAACGCAATAAAGGGCGTGAGTTGCGAAAGTTGGTTTCCGAACGCACATCGGAACTGGAAGCGAGCATGGCAGAACTCAAGGAAATTGAGGAGTTAAACAGTTTAATTCTTACATCTTCGCCTTTTATTGTGAATATATGGGACGACACCCCAAGCCTTGTATCCACCAGTCAGCAAGCGGTGGAGATGTTTGGGCTTGACAACCAAGAACAGTATATCCAGCGTTTTCCAGAACTTTCCCCTGAGCATCAACCCTGCGGAACACCTTCTGGCGAAAAGGCAATAAACTTCGTCAAACAAGCTTTTGACGAAGGGCGGTCTCAATTTGAATGGATACACCAAAACCTAAATGGCGAACCCATACCAACAGAAGTTACCCTTGTGCGTTTTACCCGTAAAGGCAAGTATTTTGTTGCCGCATATACGGTTGATTTGCGACCCATAAAAGCCGCCCTTGAAAGCGAGCGAGAAGCGCATGAATTAACCCAAACCATTATTAATTCTGCACCTTTTGTAATAAATTTGTGGGACGATAATAGAAACCTTATATCAACAAGCCAACAAGCATTGGAGCTATATAATGTTTCAAGCGAGGAGGAATACATCAGGTATTTTCACAAGCTCTCCCCAAAGCATCAACCCTGTGGTGGTCTTTCGGAGGAGCTTGTTTCCGTACGCCTTAACGAAGCATACGAAAAAGGTTATTCTCGTTTCGAGTGGTTACATCTTACGTCGGAAGGCAAGCCCGTCCCAACAGAAATTACCTTAGTGCGTTTTGAAAGACGTGGCAAACCAATGATTGTTGCCTTTACCACGGATTTAAGCATGGCTAAAGAAGCCATGCAAAGAGAGCGTGAGATGGAGCTAAAACTACAGGAGCAAGAGGTAAACGACCGCATCCAGCTTATGTTCGATGATGCCCCTATGGCTGTAAACATTGTTGATGAAAACGGCAAGCTTGTTGACTGTAATGTAAATGGTGCGAAAATGTTTGGTTTTTCCGATAAGGAAGAATTTATTGTTAGATTTAGGGAAGATGCCATGTCGCCTGAATATCAACCCTGTGGTTTATTGTCGAGGGAAAAATTCTTCCTAATGCTTAATGAAACCGCTGAAAACGGATATGTCCGTTTTGAATGGATGTGTATAGATGCAGATGGCGAGGAATTACCCACGGAAGTAACCACGGTGCGGATTGCTTATGAGGATACCTATCAAGTGGTGGCGTATATCCGTGATTTACGTGAAATCAAAGCAAGCTTGGAAAAAGAGCAAGAAGCGATAGGACTTCAAAAGCAAATTTACGAATCAAACCCCATCCCGTCAAGTTTGTGGAGCATGGAGCTGGAGCCTATGGACTGTAACGATGCTTTAGTCAAGCTATTAGGGCTGTCCAGCAGAGAAGGCTTTTTCGCAAATTTCCTTGAATTTAACCCGCCCACCCAACTCGGAGGGCTACCTACATTAGACGCAATTAAGGAAGCGGGTACGAAGACACTAGAAAACGGCTCTCACCGTTTTCCGTGGACGTTTTTGGGTGCTGATGGTGAAGAAATACCTGGTGAAGCAACTGCTGTGTTCATAGATTCTGAAGATAAGAAATATCTTTCGGTACACTTTATTGACATGCGACCCATTTATGCCGCCATGGAAAGGGAGCGGGAAGTTAATGAAATGGTTAGCACACTTTTGGAAACCGCCCCGCTGTTTATCGAAATTTGGGATGAGCAATTGAATTTAGTTGATTGTAACAATAAATTTTTGGAGATTTTTGGGTTGTCAAGTAAAGATGAGCTTTTTGAGAAATACGACGACCTTTCTCCAGAATACCAGCCCTGCGGTATGACTTCGGAAGACAAGCTTAACGAACTTTTGAATCAGGCTTTGCAAGGACACCATGCCACATCCGAGTGGATGTCCCTTGACGCAAATGGCGAAGAATTGCCCCTTGAAACCACCTTTGTATATTTCACCCGTCAGGGCAGACGAAGCATAGTTGGATACAGCCATGATTTGCGTCAAATTAAAAAGGCGATGTCGGAAATGCAACGCATAGAGGTGGCGGAGGAAAGCAATAGGGCAAAAAGCAGATTTTTAGCTAGGATGAGCCACGAAATACGCACGCCAATTACAGCGGTTATGGGCATTTCAGAAATACAATTGCGGAACACGGACCTGCCCCCTGTGGTAGAGGAGTCTTTTGCCAAAATTCATAATTCGTCTGGTATGTTGCTAGGAATTATAAATGACATACTAGACCTTTCCAAAATTGAGGCGGGCAAAATGACTTTGTTGTGCGAAAAATACGCCGTGTCACATATGATTAATGATGTTGCCCACCTTCATTTTACGTTTGCGGGAAGCAAAAACATTGAGTTTCGTATAAATGTAGATGAAGATTTGCCAACCCATTTGATTGGCGATGCCCTTCGTATCGGGCAAATTATGAATAATATAATTTCTAATGCGTTTAAGTATACAGAATCTGGTGCTGTTGAACTGTCTTTGAGTTGCCAGTTGGATGGATTGCTAGAAAATCACGCAACCCTCGTTGTTTCCGTTAAGGACACGGGCATGGGTATGACTTCCCAGCAGTTGGATGAGTTGTATAGCGATTATACACGCTTCCACGAGAAATACAACCGCAATATAGGTGGCACAGGGCTTGGTATGTCAATTGCATACAGTCTACTACAAATGATGGATGCCCGCATCGAAATTACAAGCGAGGTGGGCAAAGGCACAAATGTTGTCATGTACATACCGCAGGAAGTTGCTGGAAGTGAGGTTTTAGGCAAAGAAAAGGCACAGAAACTGCAACGATTTGATGTGGGCGAGCGTAATTCCTCTAAAAGATTTGATTTTACACCAGAACCCATGCCTTATGGTAGTGTGCTGGTTGTTGATGATATTGAAGCTAATTTGTATGTGGCACAGGGTCTGTTGTCTTTTTACGACCTTAATATCGAAACCTGCGAAAGTGGGTATGAGGCGATAGAAAAGGTTAAGGGGGGCAAGGTTTACGACATTATATTTATGGACCAAATGATGCCTGGCATGGACGGCACCCAAACAATGCTGGAGCTGAGAGGTATGGGTTATACCCATCCTATAGTTACGCTAACGGCAAATGCCCTTATAGGTCAGGCAGAGGTGTTTATGAAAGAGGGCTTTGATGGTTTTATTTCCAAGCCCATTCAGACAAGGCACCTAAATACTATTTTGGTTAAACATATACGGGATAAACAGCCGAAAGAAGTTATCGAAGCCGCCAAGGCATCAAGGGGTGATTTAAGGCATTTAGGTCAAGTTGACATCAATGGCTTTCAAAATGACGCTGGGTTGATTGAAAAATTGCGGGGAGATTTTGCGAGGGGTCAAAAAAATACGCTTCGTGATTTGACTGGGGCATTGGATGCGGGCGACATAAAAACCGCCCATCTGTTGGCACATTCCCTTAAAGGTTTGGCTGGGCTAATTGGCGAAAACTCTTTGGTACAAATATCGGCTGAAGTGGAGCGTTTGTTGGCATCTGGTGAAACGCCATCGGTTGAACAGTTAAATGCTTTGGGGGTTGAATTGACAAGGGTGCTTAATGGCATAGGCAAGCCTATGATTGATGCACCAACCAATGACGAGGAATTCGACAAAGATGCCACTATGGTGATACTTGAAAAACTTGAACCTTTGTTAAGGTCACGCAGTACAAACTCTGTTGATTTGGTTGAAGAACTTCGTCACATTCCAGAAGCCGCTGTATTAAACAGGCAAATTCAGTCCTTTGATTTCGGGGCGGCATTAAAAACCCTGAATGTTCTAAAGGCAATTCTGAAGAACGATAATATCGCTTTAATGACCATTCACATCCTCAACAAATGAAACGACCATTCACACCCCAAACAAATGATATGACTATTAACATCCTCAACAAATGATATGACCATTGATATCCTCAACAAATGGTAGGGGCGGGCATTGCCCGTCCTAGTTCGATTGGCAGTATTGTCCAAACCAAGTCACTAGTGCCAGCTAGACATGGGACGGGCAATGCCCGCCCCTACCAGGATGAGTGGTTATTAATATTGAAGTGCCGTTGTTAAAAAGTGCTTGACAACGGTTAGATTTTCGTATATAATGGCGATACGTGCTGGTTTTTCTGCAAAGAAAAAACGCAAGACAGGTTGTCGAAATTGAAACCTCACACCTGTCTTGCACACAACCAGCCGAAAAAACGACCTAGGTGTATTATACACCACTTAGGTCTAATTTGCAACACCATTTTTAGACCTAGGAGGTGAACCAAATGGAAAACCAGTACACAAACAACAACATAAACCACCGTAGCATGATGCAAACAGACATGTGGACACAGCTATTCGACTTAATAACAAGACTTGTAACCATCGAAGAAAACCTATACGGCAAGAA